>NZ_BMDZ01000098.1 GCF_014636235.1 Tistrella bauzanensis | reverse complement strand
GGGCCATCAGCGCGCAATCCCGTTGAAACCAACGGAATCATCGCACCGCTCGCACGCTGGGGAAAGTCCGACAGGCTGCTAGACTCTGACGCAATCATAACCATAAGGCGATAACCATGGCGAGAGCGACTGCCGAGAGGAGATTGATAGTCAGTCCAGTCGCAATCGGCCGTGATGCACCCGAAGCCTCTGCCAACCCTAAAAACGCATTCAACGTGCAGGCACTTCCGATCGCAGCTTTGCCCCTCTGTTCGCCCCACAACTCCCCATCCCCTTTTCTCCACACTGCGCCTCCCCCACCCTTGCCACCCCGCCAAAATCTGAGACTCTGTCTGCGGCAACCCTGAACACCCCCTCATCGCGAAGAAAAAATGGCATGGCCGGTGTCGCAGTTCACAAGACCGTTCCCGCGCGGGTGGCGTCTCCGATCGCCGCGGCGCTTGACGATCTTGCCATGTCGGAGGCCGAGGCGCGGGGGGCGATCTTCACCCGGCGCGAGGTGGTTGGGTTCATCCTCGATCTGACCGGCTATACCTGCGATAAGCCGCTGCACCGCATGCGTCTTCTTGAGCCGTCCTGTGGCGACGGCGATTTTCTGTTGCCGGCGATCGATCGGTTGCTGACCGCATGGAGCCGTGAGCCGATGCGGGGCGATCCGATGCGGGGTGATCCGGTGGCGGCGCTTGGGGGGAGCATCCGGGCGGTCGAACTGCATCGGGAAACCTTCCTTGCGGTGAAGGCCAAGGTCATCGGCCTGTTGATCGCGCGGGGGGTGGCGCCGGCGGCCGCGCGGCGCCTTGCCGATCTCTGGCTGGTTCAGGGGGATTTCCTGCTGACGCAGATCGACGGCGCGTTCGATGTCGTTGTCGGCAATCCGCCCTATGTCCGGCAGGAACTGATCCCGGATGTGTTGATCGCGGCCTATCGTGCCCGCTACGACACCGTGTTCGACCGCGCCGATCTTTATATCCCGTTCATCGAGCGGTCGCTGTCCATGCTTCTGAAAGGCGGCCAGCTTGGCTTCATCTGCGCCGATCGCTGGATGAAGAACCGCTATGGCGGCCCGCTCCGGCAGTTCGTCGCCAAGGGCTTTCATCTGAAAATCCATGTCGACATGGTCGGCACCGCCGCCTTCCAGACCGACGTCATCGCCTATCCCGCGATCACCATCATTGCGCGCGAAAAGGCCGGGATGACGCGCATCGCCCACCGGCCCGAGATCGATGCGGCAGCACTTGCCGGGCTTGCGGGCCGGCTGCTTGCGACGGACCCGGCGGATGCGTCGGGCGACCGCTGCGGCATCCGCGAAATCGGCGGCGTCGTCAGCGGGTCGGAACCCTGGATTCTGGACGCGTCCGATCAGCTTGCCCTGGTTCGCCGGCTGGAAGCGGCCTATCCGGCGCTGGAAGAGGCCGGATGCCGGGTCGGTATCGGCGTCGCGACCGGGGCCGACGCCGCGTTCATCGCCCCCTTCGAGACACTTGATGTCGAACCGGACCGCAAGCTGCCGCTGGTCATGACGCGCGACATCGCGGGCGGCACGGTCGCGTGGCGTGGCCATGGCGTCGTCAATCCGTTCAAAGACAGCGGCGGGCTGGTCGATCTGGCCCAGTATCCCCGGCTCAGGCGCTATCTAGAGGCCCGGAAAGATCAAATCGCCAACCGCCACATCGCCAGGAAGGCACCCGCCAACTGGTATCGAACCATCGACCGCATCTATCCGGCATTGGCCACGACACCGAAGCTTCTGATCCCCGATATCAAGGGGCACGCGCATATCGTTCACGAGAACGGCCAGTTCTACCCCCACCACAACCTCTATTACATAACCAGTGATGTCTGGGATCTGCGCGCGCTTCAGGCCGTGCTGATGTCCGGCATCGCGCGGCTGTTCGTCGCGATCTATACCACGCGCATGCATGGCGGCTTTCTGCGCTTTCAGGCCCAGTATCTGCGCCGCATCCGCGTGCCGCACTGGCACGATGTTCCGGGCGATATGCGGCGCGCACTGATCGCCGCCGCCGAGGCCGGGGATCAGGCTGCCTGCAACCGCGTGGTCTTCGCGCTCTATGACATGACGCCTGCGGAGCGGGCGGCACTGGGAGGCAATGGCGACTGACATGCTGGATCTGGCGGATTATGAACACAAAGCCCGCGAGTCAGTCATGGCGTTCTGGGGCAATCGCGAACAGGCGCGGCAGAAGCAGATCGAGGCCGGCGCGGTCGATCATGGTGAGCGCGCCGGCGTCACGGCTGGAAAGAACATGGACGGCTTCGCGGCCCTGGCGACCGACATCATCCGCGCCAACGGTCTCCAGAACGCGGCGATCCATCGGAAGCGGTCATTGCTGACCCTGCCGGGGTATTTCCGTCCGACGAAACTCTGGGATCTGCTGGTCATTCAGGATGGACGACTTATCGCTGCGCTGGAATTCAAGAGCCAGGTCGGACCGTCATTCAGGAACAATTTCAACAACCGTGCCGAAGAGGCCATCGGCACGGCTCATGATTTCTGGACCAGCTATCGGGAAGGCGGCTTCGGCCCGAACCCGCGCCCCTTCCTCGGCTGGCTGATGCTGGTCGAGGATGCGCCGGCATCCCGCGCGCCGATCCGTGACACCTCTCCGCACTTCCCGGTTTTCCCGGAATTCCGGGGCGCGTCCTGCATCAGGCGTTACGACATCCTTTGCCAGCGTCTCGTGCGGGAGCAGCTTTATACGACGGCATCGGTCATCACGTCGCCCCGCTCGGCGGCAACTACAGGCGACGTCGCCGACATATCCGAGATGACCAACCTTCGAACCTTCGTGGCCTCGCTCGCAGGGCATGTGGCGGCGGAAGCGGCACGGAGCGGGTGAGGCACGCTGCCACCATTCCCACCCCACGCCTTGCACTCTCCCCCTCCGGCTCGATATCTTGGCCTCAACCGCAATCACCCGTACCCGCGCCGGAGACCCGCGCCCGATGGCCAATGCCGCGACGGAAGAGCTGATCGAGAATTTCTCCCTGTTCGATGACTGGGAGGAACGCTACGCCTATCTGATCGATCTGGGACGCAAGCTGGATCCGCTGCCCGACGAAGACCGCACGGCCGAGAGCAAGATCGAGGGCTGCATGAGCCAGGTCTGGCTGGTGAGCGCGGTCGAGCCCGGGGCGCCGCCGGTGGTGCGCTATCGCGCCGACAGCGACAGCCAGATCGTGCGCGGGTTGATCGCCGTGCTGATGACCGCCTATTCGGGCGAGCCCGCCGACCGGATCGTCGCCACCGACATCAACGACATCTTCACCCGCATCGGTCTGGACAAGCATCTGAGCCCCAATCGCCGCAACGGCTTCTATGCCATGGTGCAGCGGATTTCCGATGTCGCCGCCGATGCCTTGAAGCGGGCGTCGTGATCCTGCCTGCCCTGTCCGATCCCGTTGCCCTCTGATCCACGGAGCCTGACCCATGGCCCATGAACTGATCCGCCAGCCCGGCGCCACCGTCCCCTTGCGTCTGAACAGCCCGATCGACGAGGCGGCGCTGGCGCGGGCGCGGGTGGATCTGGCCGCCTGTCTGCGGATGGCGGCGCGGCTGGGGCTGGCCGAGGGGATCTGCAACCACTTCTCGGCCCTGGTGCCGGGGCGCGACGATCTGTTTCTGGTCAACCCCTATGGGCTGGCCTTCGCCGAGGTCACCGCGTCCAGCCTGCTGGTCTGCGATTTCGACGGCAATGTCATTCAGGGCGACGGCACGCCCGAGGCGTCGGCGTTCTATATCCACGCCCGGCTGCATCTGAACAAGCCCGGCGCCGCCGCCGCCTTCCACACCCACATGCCCAACGCCACCGCGCTGACCATGATCGAGGACGGGCCGCCGGCGCATGACCCCCTGGCCCGTGACCCCCTGGCATATGCCGGGCAGACCGCGCTGAAGTTCCTGGGCCGCACGGTGGTGGACCCGGTCTATAACGGTCTGGCGCTGGACGCCGCCGAAGGCGACCGCATCGCCGCCGCCATGGGCGATGCCGACATCCTGTTCATGCGCAGCCATGGCGTGATGGTCACCGGCCCCAGCATCGCCGAGGCCTGGGACGATCTGTATTACCTGGAACGCGCCGCCGAGGTGCAGATCCGGGCGCTGTCGACCGGCCGCCCGCTGCTGCCGGTGCCGGAGCCGGTGGCGCGGGCCACGGCGCGGCAGATGCGCGACGGCGACGCCGAAAGCGCCCGGCTGCATCTGGAGAGCGTGAAGCGCATCCTGGCGCGCAGCGAGCCCGATTTCGCGTCCTGATCCGCCAGCGTTCTGATCTACCGGCGTCCCGGGCTGTCGCGCGGTCCATAGGGTGCCCGCGCGGCTTGAACCCCGTCGCCGATCGCGGTCTGATGGCGGACAAGGTTATTGGTCCGTCGCAGCAGGAGATTCCCCCGCACATGTCCAGAGCAGAGGTCAGCATCGGTGAGGCCCGCTATGCGGTCTCGGTCCGCTCAGGCGATCACAGCCTGACCGCCGACGAGCCGGCGGCGCTGGGCGGCGGCAACACAGGGCCAGCACCCTATGATCTGCTGCTGGCAAGCCTTGGTGCCTGCACCGCCATCACCCTGAAGATGTATGCCGAGCGCAAGCAGTGGCCGCTGGCCGCCGCCCATGTCGCGCTGCATTTCCACCGCGTGGATGATGTGGCCCGTATCGACCGGGTGCTGACCCTTGAGGGCGCGCTGTCGGATGACCAGCGCGCACGCCTCGCCGACATCGCCGAGCGCACCCCGGTGACGCTGACGCTGAAAGCCGGCCTCGGCATCGCCACCAGGCTGGCCTGAGCACCAGACTGCCGATGGCGTCCCGCGCATGAGAGGTCTTGCGCGCAGAAGACCGCCACGGCCCCATACCGTTCGAGGAAACGTCCGATGGATGAGTTGATCAAGGCCACCGCCCGCGATCTGGTGGCGCGGCTGGCGCGTGGCGATGTGGCGCCGGGTGATCTGCTGGATGCGCTGGAGCGACGCATCGATGCGGTCGACGGCGCCGTGAACGCGGTGGTGACCCGCGCCTTCGATCAGGCCCGAGATGCCGCTCGCCACTGGATGCCGACCACCGACCGGCGCCGCCAGCCCGGCCGGCTGCACGGACTGCCGGTGGCGATCAAGGATCTGACCGCCACCGCCGGCATCCGCACCACCTATGGCTCGCCGGTGTTTGCCGATCATGTGCCGGAGGTGTCCGACACGGTGGTGGCGCGGTTGCAGAACCGGGGCGGCATCGTCTATGCCAAGACCAACACCCCGGAATTCGGTGCCGGCGCCCAGACCTTCAACGAGGTGTTCGGCACCACCCGCAACCCCTGGCACACCGATTACACGCCCGGCGGCTCGTCGGGCGGCTCGGCGGTGGCGCTGGCGACCGGCTGCGCCTGGATGGCCCAGGGCTCGGATCTGGGCGGGTCGTTGCGGATTCCGGCGGCCTTCACCGGCGTGGTCGGCTTGCGCCCGACGCCGGGGCGGGTGCCGCGCGGGCCGTCGGTCGCCGCCTTCTCGACCCTGGATGTCGACGGGCCGATGGCGCGCAATGTCGCCGATCTGGGCCTGATGCTCGATGCCATGGCCGGGCTGTATCCGGGCGACCCGCTATCGCGTGAGGCGGAGCCTGGCGCCTTCGAGGCGGCGGCGACCAGCCCGATGCGGCCGCGCCGCGTGGCGGTGTCGGTCGATCTGGGGATCGTGCCGGTTGCATCGTCGGTGCGTGACGCTTTTGCCCGCGCTGTGGACCGTCTGGCCGCCGAGGGTGTGGAGATCGTCCCCCTCGATACCGATTTCTCGGCGGCCGAAAGCAGTTTCAAGGCTCTGCGCGCCGGATTGATGGCCACCATCCATGAAGAGCTGCTGACGCGCCATCGCGCGCGGCTGAAGCCCGATCTGGTGTGGAACATCGAACACGGGCTGGGGCTGACCGCCGCCGTGCTGGGGCGTGGCGAACGCGACCGCGCCGCCATGACCCATGGCCTGCTGCGCACCCTGGCCGATGTCGATCTGGTGCTGACCCCAACCGTCCTGACCCCGCCTTTCCCGCATGTCATCCGCTCGCTGGACGAGATCGAGGGCCACCGCTTCGAGACCTATGTGTCGTGGCTGGCGCTGACCTTCGCCATCACGCTCACCGGCACGCCCGCCCTGTCGCTGCCGGCCGGTATGATGCCGGTCGGCCCCGCCGGCGGCGGCGCTCCTGTGGATCTGCCCTTCGGCCTGCAGGTGATCGGCCGGCCGGCGGATGAAGCCGGTCTGCTGGCCCGTGCCGCCTGGATGGAGAGCCTGTTCACGCCCCGGCATCTGGTGCCGATCGACCCCCGCTGACCACCCGACCCGGACGATGCACCCGTGGCGGTTGACTGCCCGGGGATGCACACCCGTTTGATGACCCGACAGCGAGCCGCATTCGGCCGTCTGCTGGCTGTACATGATCCCGCGCAAGTCGAATGCAAGGCGCCTGACTGCATCAGCATGCGGTCAGGCGCCTTTTTCAATGACAGCACAAGATATTGGTCGACCGGGATATGGGTATCGGCCGCATTCGATCATATGTGGAAAACTGTTGCATAATGCGAAACGTTTCCACCTCCATGCACTGTTGATGTCGTCTGACGCGTATAGGTCAGCATTAACTCCTTTTTCACGTTGAAAAATTATCTCTGAAGTTGTTCTAATGCACGCAGGGGATGTGAACGTCTCCTCAATGAAAAATGATCGCGGGCCAAACGCCGGCGCCGGATACCGGCGCCAGATGCCGGAACGGGGCGCCCGCGGCACATTACCCGGGAAACGGGTCGATAACGGCCGCAGGCGCCGACCCGCCATCCCGATGGCGGCTGTCTGGCGCGGAGCGGCGACCAGGGGGACGATGATGAAATCGGAGCTGCGAAAGGCCCGGTCGCGCGAACGTGTGGCGCGGATCCAGGCATTGACGGCGGACGATCCGGCCCTCGCCGGACGCCTGAACCGTATCCTGACCCATGCCCGCAACGTGCGGGTGACGGAATACCATCTGACCAATGCCTGCAACATCCGCTGCAAGGGCTGCTGGTTCTTTGAATACGGCCACGACACCGCCACCCGCGAGGTGAAGGATCTGGCGACGCTCGACAGTTTCCTGGTGAGCGAGACCAAGGCCCGTCGGGTGAACGCGGCGCTGGTCATCGGTGGCGAGCCGACCCTGTTTCCCGATCGGCTGCGGCTGTTCGTGAAGCATATCCGCTATGTCACCGTGTCGTCGAACGGCCTGCGGCGCCTGCCGTGGGAGGGGTTCGAGGATGTGACGGTGATGCTGACCCTGTTCGGCGGTGGCCAGTTGGACGACGAACTGCGCGCGATCAAGCCCAGCGGGCGCCAGTTCACCGGCCTGTTCGAGACGGTGCTCGACAATTACCGCGACGACCCGCGGGCCAATTTCGTCTATGCGCTGACCGAGGACGGCATCGGCCATATCGAGGACACCGTGCGTCGCATCCGCGACAACGGCAACCGGCTGTCGTTCAACTTCTACAGCAAATACGGCTCGGCCGATCCGACCGCGCAGGAGCACCAGGAAGCCCTGCTGGCCGAAGCGCTGCGGGTGAAGGCGCTGTATCCCGATACCGTGCTCAGTCATCCCTATTACATCGAGGCGATGATCACCGGCCGCACCCATTGGGGCGCCAGCTTCGGCTATGACGTCTGCCCGTCGATCAGCATCGATCATCCCGATCATGTCGAGCGGCTGGAGAACGGCAATCCGGTGCTGCCGTTCTTCAACACCTGGGCGGCCGATCTGAAGACGGTGAAGTTCTGCTGCACCTCGGGTCATTGCGATGGCTGCCGCGACAGTCAGGCGGTGAATTCCTGGCTGATGGTCAGCATGGACCAGTTCCTCGACAGCCGCGAGATGCTGGAAACCTGGATCGGCATCGCCGAGGGCTATTGGAACCAGTTCGTCTGGACCCCGTTCAACCCCAGCGCCGTCACCCATGCGGCATTGAAGGCCGAACGCAAGGGCGCCCAGAGCGACGAGAGGCATGGCGCCGACACCACCGCCTCCGGTCGTCCGGCGCTGGGCGGGGTGATGCCGCCACAGACCGTGCGGCCTTCGGTCCATGTGCCGGGTACCACACATTGATGCAGTCCATGACCGCCGACGTTCTGGCACGGCTCAATACCCTCGACATCCTCACCCATACCGGCATTCAGGTGACGGTGGCGGCGGATGGCGTGGCCACTGCCCGGGTGTCGACGATCATGCCGCATCACCTCGATAGCGGCGATGCCGCGCGGATCAACGACGTGGTGATCATGGGCGTGCTCGATTGTGCGCTGGTGGCGCCGGCCATCCTCGTCACCGGCGGCGAACGCTGCGCCACGGTGGAGAGCGCGATAAAGCTGCTCGACCGATTGCCGGCGGCCCCATTCCAGGCCGTCGGGCAGATAACGGGCCGTCAGGGTGACCTGTTCACCGTGTCGGTCCGCGTGGAAGACGACACCGGCCGCGTCGCCGCCACCGGCACCGGGATCGTCGCCAGACTCTGACCTCGGACCACAGACTTCCGACCATTGGCCGTCCTGACCGTTGCGGCGGGCGACCATCCCTGGCACCCCCCACACGCAGCTTCAGCCCGCACCATCGGGTTGGGCGTCGACATGTGGCCGCGTTATTAATCATAGGTATAACAGGAGAGCAATCATGCTCGAAAATGTTGCTATGGCCCCTGAGGCCGAGGCTCCCGTGGTCGTGAACGGCCCCGAAGAGTTCTACAAAATGCCCAAGGAATATCAGGATCTGGTGATCCACCAGCTCCGCGCACATACCGAGGGCGAGCTGACCGGCGCCGACGACTACACCCAGCTGCTCTACCCGATGGCGCCCGATGCCTATGAGCGCAAGATGTGCTGCGAGCGCGCGGCGGAAGAGATGGACCATTTCGTGCGGGGCGCGGAGGTGCTGCGCGATCTGGGCATCGATGTCACCTATATGATGGATCAGCACTTCCAGGAGCGGCAGCACTACCGCACCGACGCCGTGCGCAAGATCGACAGCTGGGTGCAGCGCGGTTTGTTCTCGATGATCGGCGAGGGTGCCGTGCTGGCCATGATCGAGGAAATGGCCCAGTCGTCCTATAAGCCGATCGCGAACATGTGCATCTCGATCGTGATGGACGAATACAACCACGTCGCACAGGGGCGCCGCATCGTGAAGCAGCTCTGCGCCACTCCGGAAGGCCGTGCCGAGGTGCAGGCCGAACTGGAAGGCGTGTGGTGGTCAACCATGCTCGACCTGTTCGGCCGTTCGGAAAGCGAGCGTTCGAAGGCCTATGTGAAGTGGGGCCTGCGCAAATACACCAATGAAGAGGCTCGCCAGCGTTACTGCGCCCATATCGTGCCGCAGCTGCGTGAACTGGGCCTGGACGTGCCAGACGACTGGACCCGCGGCCGCAAGTTCCTCTGACCGGCCAGGCCGCCTCCGGGTGCCGTGTGCGATCATGCTGCGGTCGCCCGGGGGACAGGAAGGCGGGGCACAGGAATGTGGGGCACAAGGCGGGGCACAGAAAGACCGCCGGTGGCAGTCAGCCACCGGCGGACGGGCCCGGATCGCGCACGCCCGGATCGCGCAC
Source organism: Tistrella bauzanensis (assembly GCF_014636235.1). NCBI lineage: Bacteria > Pseudomonadati > Pseudomonadota > Alphaproteobacteria > Geminicoccales > Geminicoccaceae > Tistrella > Tistrella bauzanensis. The sequence goes on along the minus strand of NZ_BMDZ01000098.1, from coordinate 4,355 downwards.
GCCCGGATCGCGCACGCCCGGATCGCGCACACACTGGCGGTTCATCCGGTGATCTCGGGCTCGACAAGCCCGGCAAGTTTGCGCAGCGAGTCCTGCCAGCCGAGATAACAGGCCTCGACGGGGATCACATCGGGCACGTTCTCCTGAACCACCGTCATCTCGGTGCCGACCGAGACGGCGGTCAAGCGGACGGTCACGGTCATCTCGCCGGGCAGGTTCGGATCGTCGAAGACATCGCTGTAGACCAGCATCTCGCCGGGCACGAGTTTCAGATAGGTGCCGCCGAAGCCATGGCTTTGCCCGGTCGTGAAGTTCCGGAAGGACATTCTGTGCCGGCCGCCTTCCGTCGCCTCAAGTTCATGGACCGTACAGGTGAACCCATAGGGCGGAAGCCAGCTCGCAACCGCGTCAGGCTCAAGAAACGCCCGATATCTTTTCGGGGCTGGCGGTGAAGACGCGATGCAGCTTGATCGTATTGGGCATGATCGTTCCGTTCATTGATCTCTGGCGTCACTGCCATGGTTACCCGGCAACCGCAGCGTCCAGTGCCGCGATGTCGATCTTCTTCATCGTCATCATCGCCGCCATCGCGCGCTTCGCCTTCGCACGATCGGGGCTGGTCGTCAGCTCCATCAGCCGCCTCGGCGTGATCTGCCAGGAAAAGCCCCAGCGGTCCCTGCACCAGCCGCAGTCGTTCTCGTGGCCGCCATTGCCGACGATCGCGTTCCAATAGCGGTCTGTCTCGTCCTGATCGCCGGTCAGCACCATAAAGCTGACGGCTTCATTCGCCTTGACATGCGGGCCGCCATTCAGGCCCAGGAACGGCCGTCCCAGCACGGTGAATTCGACGGTCAGTTCATTGCCTTCCGTCCCGCCGGGATAGTCGGAGGCGGCCGCGTTCACCCGGTCGACATGGCTGTCGGGAAAGGTGGCCGCATAAAATCCGGCGGCCTTGGCCGCCTCGCCGTGGTCGAACCACAGGCAGGTTACGAGATCGGTCATCATGGCTCTCCTTGGATGTCAGGGGCTCCTTGCGGATGTCCGGGGGGTCTTTGTGCCATCCGCCCCTCATCGGGCCTCTCCAAAGCCCGGGTATTCCAACTGCATGGCAACCACGCGGGCGGTCGGCGCGCCATAACGCCCGGCGATCGCGTGGAGCGTCTGGTCCAGGGCGTCCGCCGGCCCGCGGTCGGGGAATGTCGAGATGCCGCGATCGGCCGTCCAGTCGGTCGCGTCCCGATCCGGCAGCACGCGGACGCCATTCGCCGTCACAACCGTAGCCGTCGATGTCGCGACTGTGAAGACACCGGACCGATAGGTCCGCGACCAGGCATCGGCGACCAGGGCCAGCGACGCCTCGTCGATGCCCGGCTCGATGCCGATGCCGTGGGTTTCCCGGTTCCAGAACGCCATGCTGTTGGCAAGGACGGTTGCCGCGAACCGGCGGGTCAGCCTGAACGCGTCGCTGGCGTGGCGCGCATTCCACGCCTCAAGGCCCAGATCGCGGGCCACTGTCTCGGCCTTCGTCCGCCCGGCGATCGCCTCGATCAGCGTCAGCATCATCGGCATCGATGCGGTGATGCCGGTGGTGGTCGCCACAGTCCCGTCCACGACCATCCGCCGGTCGGCGACATAGTTGACATACGGGCTGCGTTCCAGCATCGCGCCCACATAATACCAGTGGGTCGTGGCGCGGCGGCCGTCGAGAAGCCCGGCCGCGCCGACCACCTTGGCGCCGGCACAGATGCCGATGATCATCGCCCCTTTCCGGGACTGGTTCTGCAACCAGGCCAGCACCACCGGATCGTCGTCGCGGCTCATCGCGGGCACGATGACGTAATCGGCACCGCCGGGATGCGTGGCATCGAATGCCGCCAGGGTGGCGTCGGGCTCCACCGTCAACGCCGGATAAAGCCGCACAGGTCCGGGGCCGGTCGACAGCATCATCACCCGGGCAATGTCGGCGCGCCGCAGGATGCCGGTCGGCACCAGATAATCGGTGGTTTCGGTGGCGTCGTTGAGGCCGACGACCGCGACCACCGGACGGTCACGGGCCCCAGGCTTCAGCGATGCGAGCATGGCGTCCCGTTCGGCGGGCGGCACGGCGGGGGCTTCGGCCGCGGCGGGCGTTGACGGCAGGCTGAAAACCCAGCCGGCAAAACCGGCCAGAGCCAGCAGCACGACGGCGATCCCGCCCCGGATGATCATGGATGTCCGCATCGCTGCCTCTTCTGATCGACGGGTGGAACAGGGCGTCGGCCAACTGTTTGCAGGCTAGATCCGATAGCGTTTGGCGGATATGACAAAGAGGGCGTATTTTCTGCCAATGCATCTTGTCGTCCTGATCGTCTATCCGGGGTTCGAACTGCTCGACGCGTCAGGTCCGGCGTCGGTGTTCAACAGCGCCAATCGCGCCCTGTGCCAACAGGGGCGGGCACCGTTCTATGCCGTCGACCTGGTATCGGCCGGCGGCGGGCCGGTCGACAGCAGCAGCGGCATTACCGTCGACACCACGGCGATCTCCGACCTCGCGCCGGGGTGCGCCCAAACGGTTCTGATTGCCGGCGCGGAACGGGACCATCTTCTGCCGGCCATGGCCGATCCGGTGCTTGGGGGCGCCCTGCCGGGACTGGCCGCCGGCGCGCAACGCTTCGGGTCGGTGTGCAGCGGCGGCTTCATTCTGGCGGCGCTCGGGCTGCTCGACGGCCGGCGCGTCGCGACCCACTGGGACTCCTGCGAGCCGCTCGCCCGGCGCTTTCCTGGCGTCACCGTCGACCCGGATGCGCTCTATGTGGTCGACGGGCGGCTGTGGACATCGGCCGGTGTCACCACCGGCATCGATATGGCGCTGGCGATGATTGCCCGCGACCTCGATGCAGCCATCGCCGGTGCGGTCGCGAAGCGGCTGATCCTCTATGCCCGGCGCCCCGGATACCAGTCTCAGTTCAGCCCGATCCTGACGGCGCAGGTGCAGGCCGACAGCCCCTTTGCCGATCTGATTGGATGGATACAATCTAATCTCGATGCGCCGTTGGATGTCCCCTCGCTCGCCGGGCGCGCCGGCCTGACCGAGCGCACGTTTCACCGCAAATTCGTGGCCGCGACAGGAGAAACGCCGGCACGGTTCGTCGAGACGGCCCGGCTGAATGCCGCGCGCCTGCTGCTCTCGCGTGGCCTGTCGCTCAAGCTGGTGGCGGGCCAGGTCGGCCTGTTCCCGACCGCGCGGCTGTCGGAGGCCTTCGCCCGGCGGTTCGGCATCACGCCGGCGCTGTTCCGCGAGATGCATACGGACCTATGACGGCCGATCACAAAGGGTCGGGGAGCCGGGCGGCCTGCCGCCGGTGGGGGCCGTCTGCACGGGCCGCGTTCTGTGCATCTGCGAATGGTTTTCAGGTGCACTGCACAAAATATATGCGGAATGAGCATTCCCGAAGAGTGATTGCACAAAGCATGGACAGTTTCATCGCCTGCCGCGTGGGCAGGGCCGGAGCGGGCAGGGCCGGAACGGCTGAATGCCGCGATTCTGGCGGGTTGGCACGCCAGTTGCAAATACGAACCTGAGGCAGATAACGGGGTGGGGAGCACCTCAATCGTTTACTGATGATGCATAGCGCTTCGTCAGTATTCGATATGTTGTCTGCTCGTCTAAGAGGATTGGACGAAACAAGTACTAAGATCCTTCGAAAAAAGATTTGACCACCACAAGTTACGATGGTCTAATCAATGACGAAGAGACGGCTTCACGAGACTGAATGTTCTTCCGAAAGGAAGAACTAGCCGGGTTGAGGGCACGGACGGAGTGCTTGAAGCGGGGGTGAGTGCTTTCCGCTCGACCCTCAACCCGGATCGCCTCGTGAAGCAGGCGTGCTTCTTCATCCATCTTCTGCTTAGGCTCTTCGGTTACCTCTCCACACTGTCGACTTTACGGCCGGTCGGATCCTCGGATCCCGCCGGCCGTTTCTTTTGGTGGCGACCATGCGTCAGGGTCGGCGGCTGGTGTGGCGCCGGCTAGAGCAAATTGCCCAGCATAGGAATCAGGGATTCCCCTCAACGGGCAATCGTGATGAAAGATGAAGACTGGAGAAGGAAGCCAATCGGATCTGGCGCCGGAGCATCTTCTCGCCCTTGATGAATGCGGCACATCGACCAGAATGGCCCGGATGTATAGGTCGGGCATCGCGGAGCCAGGGATGCCGCGTGCCGGTCCGGCATGGCCTTTGGAAGACGACGATCCTCGTTGGCGGCTTCCGGCTGTTCGGCATTATCGCCCCCATGGAGCCTGTTGCAGAATGGGCTCCAACCCTGTCGATGTCCGCTTGCCCCCGCGCTGCGGGGCTGATTCCCTCGGGTGAGGT
>NZ_BMDZ01000097.1 GCF_014636235.1 Tistrella bauzanensis | reverse complement strand
TCAGGCGCCGGCCGCAGGCTCAAGGGCGGATCTCACTGCGATCGCGACACATTCCGAAGACCCATTCTGCAACAGGCTCTTAAGCAGAGTTATAATTAAGGTGAGACCTACTTATATAATTTGTAATGAAAAATTTCCCACAAAATTTGGAATTGAGGTTGTTAATCTTAGTGTATTTCCTGTCTTTTTATCTGAGGTAGGCTTCATTTTAAATAAAGATAAAAAATATCAAATATCAGAATTTATTTCAATCGATGGTAAAAATTTTCCTATAAAAATAGAATCAAGAGAATCTGTGAGATTTATATTTGAAATTTATAAAATGGGAATATCTGATTTTTATATAAAGAAAGCATATATTCTGACATTATGCGGCTATATGAAATATGGAACAAGTCCAGCATTGAAAGACATCATAAAATTATTCAAGAAAATGGGAGTTGATCATGGAAAAATTGTTTGATCTTAAAATTTACAATTCAGTTGAGAAATCAGCCCCTCTTTTGGTTGCCGCCGCTGGCGTCCCGGCCCAACTGCGCTTCCTCGAATTTTTCGCCGCCCGGATCCGCAACCCGCACACCCGCAGGGCCTATGGTCGGGCGGCCGAGGACTTCCTGACCTGGTGCGGCACCGTTGGGCTGATATCGATCGGGCAGGTCCAGCCGCTGCATGTGGCTGCCTGGGTGGAACTCCAGACCCGGCATTTTGCGGCACCGACGGTCAAGCAGCGCCTGGCGGGGCTAAAGCATCTGTTCGACTGGCTGGTGACCGGCCAGATCATTCCGACCAACCCTGCGACGTCAGTGCGTGGTCCGGTCCATCGGGTCAAACGGGGCAAGACTCCCGTACTGGATGCGGCCGAGGCCCGACAGATTCTGGACTCGATAGACGTCACCACGCCCGCGGGGTTGCGCGATCGGGCACTGATCGGGTTGATGATCTACAGCTTCGCCCGAATCGGGGCGGCTCTGGCCATGCGGGTCGAGGACGTCTACGTCCAGAACCGCCGGCTCTGGGTGCGGTTGCATGAGAAGGGCGGTAAGCGCCACGACATGCCCTGTCACCACAATCTCGATGCCTGGCTGCACGACTATATAGAGGGCTGCGCTCTGTCGGGGGACCGGCGGGGCGCGCTGTTCCGGACCATCGCCCGTGGCACTGGCCGGCTGAGCGACCGGGCGATGCAGCAGGCCGATGCCTATGCGATGATCCGGCGCCGGGCCGCGGCGGCAGGGATTGCGACGCTGATCGGCAATCACAGCTTTCGGGCGACGGGGATCACCGTCTATCTGAAGAATGGAGGCACGCTGGAAAAGGCGGCGACCATGGCCAACCATGCTTCCACCCGCACCACCCAGCTTTATGACCGGCGGCCGGATGACGTGACGCTGGATGAGGTGGAGCGGATTCTTGTCTGAACCGCGCCAGCAAAAATTATACCGAAGTTCAGATTGAACTTTTTATGGTACGTCGTATTTTGAAATAGGATCGAACCATGCAGAAAATCGAGGTGGTGTTCTATCGAACGGCGGCCGGAAACGAGGTCGTTCGGGATTGGCTGCAATCGCTGGAGAAAGCGGAGAGGCAAGCGATCGGAACCGATCTGAAGACGCTGCAATACGGCTGGCCGATTGGAATGCCGCTGTGCAGATCCCTAGAGTCTGGGATCTGGGAGATTCGCAGTACCCTGCCGACCCAAAAAATTGCGCGCGTCCTCTTCGCAGTCAAAGACGGAAAAATCCTGATCCTTTCGGGATTTATCAAAAAGACCCAGAAAACCCCGAAAATCGAGATCGAAACAGCGAAAAAACGCCTCAGAGAATTCTGAGAACGATTGGGAAAAAATGATCATGAATAATGACATCCCGCGGAATGTCGATGAGCTGACCACCCTGGATGACTTTCTAATCAACGAAGGTGATCTTGAAACGTGCGAGGCGACTGCGATCGAGCGCGTTCTGGCATGGCAGCTTAAGGAAGCGATGCGAGCGCAGAAGCTGTCGAAAACCGCACTTGCTGAACGCATGCACACCAGCCGCACGCAAGTAAACCGCCTGCTCGGCGGGGACAGCAACATCACGCTGGCAACTTTGCAGCGAGCGGCTCAGGTTCTGGGGCACCGCCTCACAATTTCGCTTGTTTGACTGGCGATCGGTTGCCTGCGGCTTTGGCATTAGTCGAGCTGCCGGAGCGAGATTCTGTGAACGACACGATTTTGCTTGTTCTCATGCCCACTCAGAGAATAGATTCTAGCTATGGCGGATCGGCTTGCACACATGCGCATGCGCGCAAAAGAGCACTACGAACGGCAGCGTGCTGCCGGGAGCGTGAAAGTTTGCTCGACTCTGCCGGCATCACTTATTGAGCGTCTGGACAGCGCCCGGCCGGGATTGGGATTTCGCACGCGTGCTGCGCTCGTCGAGGCCGCTGTCGAGGAATATCTGGACCGCCACCAGACCGAAAAGTAAAACCGCCGCCCTTTGGCCAGGGCGGCGGTTTTTGAGACTGAGTGCACACAATACGCTTACCGGCGAAGGAAAGCAGAGCACCACAAAACAGCTCTGATTATAACGGTTGGCGACCCACCCGGCAAGACCTTTGGTCGGGCCGAATAGGGGATGGTGTGCTTGGGCTCTCGGTCCATAACAGGAGCGAGAACATGTCAACCGTGACAGGCGCGGTGCGCGCAGAGCCAGCGGCTCATGCGCGACCGGCACATTTAAACAAGCTCGCGCTGCTCGATGCTACCGACCAGCTGCAGCATCTGCCGGAGCTTGCCCATCTCACGCATGCTGATGGCAAGGTGCTGCGCCGGCTGGTGCATCACCTCTCCCAGGCTGACATCGACGCCGGCGACACTGTGGTCTGGCCGAGCGCCAGCTTTGTGGCGGTTCAGGGCTGCCTGTCCGACCGCCAGGTCCGGACCTCGCTGCGGCGCCTGGCCGGAGCAGGGTTGATCGAGATCCGTCATAGAGGCCGTCGCCGGACGCCCCTGATCAGCCTTCGGGGGTTCATGGAGCGCGTCGGGGATGTGATCGAGGCCGGCCGCGCCGCCATCACTCTTATGCGCAAAGCGGAAGAGATTTCCGCAGATGACGGAAAAATTTTCCGGACAACAGAAACAGTCAGAAGAACCAGCCAATCTGTAAACACGGCCGCTTCGCGAAGCGATCAAAAAGCGGCGCCGGCTACGCCGCCGCCCACTCATAGCCCCGCCACAACCCAAGCAACCAGCTCATCATCAGATACAACCGCCGACATCTGCCCGCCAACGCGGGCACGTCGATCCGCTGGGGGTTCGTCGGCAACACCGGATCTCACGGCACCGCCGGTGGACGATCTGCATGCCCTGCTTGCCCGCAGTCGGACCGGCCAGCTTCTGGCAGGAACCGATGACCTCATTCACCTGGATCGCCTGGAAGCACGGGCAGCCGAACATTTCCAGAGCACGATCGGCGCCGATCGTCATCCTGGCCGGATCTGGACCTGGGCCCTCGATCGCCATGGCCCGGCCGAGGCCATCACGGCCTGGATTCTGGCCCGTGATAGCCCGGAAATTACCAGCCCGGGCGCGTGGTTCATGCGCTGGGTGGCAACGCCGCAGCGCTGGGATCTGGCTCCGAATATCGCCCGACTGCTGGCTAGATCGCCTGAGCCGGTGAGATCACCGCGCATCGCCTCCGCCGAGGCGCCAAAACCGCGGGTTGAGGATCTGGAGCGCCTGGCAGCCCGGATCGAAGCTGAGACAGCGCCTGCGATTCCCCCAGCCCCGTCTGGCGTTTCTGCCACCCCACCGACCCTCAGCGAGGCAGGAGAGGCCTGGAAACACTTCCTGGAGGCCTGGACAGCTGAACGCGGGGAAGTTCTGCGGGCTTCCTGGCTCGGCGGCAGCCACTGTCTCGGCATCGATGGGGACCGACGGCTTCATGTGGTGGTCAAATCCGCCTTCGCCGGGGATTGGCTGGCAAGCCGCTGCGTCGACACGAACCGGCGTGCCGCGGCGGCTGCCGGCGCGGCTGGCGTCGTCTTCGTTCAACACGGCGGACGCCAGATCCGGGGTTAGGAGTCAGCTTCAGCTGCAGCACTTTATGCAGCACGCTTCATTTTGTCGCACCCCATTAAAATTGGGGTCAAAATTAGGTTAGCGCCGCCCGGAACCAAGATATGCGGAAGAAATAGATGAACGAGAATGCCCGGCTACTTCGGCAACTTCTTGACGAGCGAAGTTATCGATCTCACGATCTACTTTCCCGCCTCCCTGTACCGGAGACAAATTACCCGTAACTTCCTTGTAAACTTCATTAAGTCGTTCATGGCGGAGCCCGTGGCTCGTGAACCCAGAATCACGTGTAATGCCATGCGACCGAATGACCCGATAATAATGATTTTTCCATTGAGACAAGTTCTTTTTCGGATCAATGGTTGATCCGTTTTTAGATGCGAGTGCCTTGGCCCGATCGAGAACATCACGCTGGTATTTGTTGCCGATTTCAACGACGCGATCTCGACCACCTTTCGTGCCGTGCGAAACCGCCAAATAATGACCTTTATCCGCTTGATGTGGGCGTAACTGCATTGATTCACGTGCCCGCAGCCCAAATGCTCTTTGAAGCTCCAATTGGATGCCGACGCGTTTATCCTGCGCAGAAACTTCACCTATTTTCTTCTGAACATCCACCCCTGCCGCCGACCATGAACGATCATTATCGGCAACCATTGATCGACGGCTAATGCCACTCTCTCGGATCTGCTTTTCATATCTTTGGATCATTCCGTCCTTCCCGACCCATTTACAGAAAACACGAAATACAGAAATACGATTTTGTATCGTGGATGAGCTGAGCCCGCGAGCAGACCATGAACGCACAAGTGCGTCAAAGTGCTTGCCCTTGAATTGGGTCACCGAATCAATCTTGTATCCGAGTGTCCTGAGTTCCTTAAATGAAGAAAAAAGGACGCTTGAACGTTTATATTGCGTTGCATAGGAAGCAACGGAACCATCGACCTTGGATCCGTTGTGCTGCTTCAAAATCGAAGCCAAACTTCCTTTCCATCCACCTTTTGCATTCGCCATAACATAACCTTTGCCATGTGATACATGAGCGTTTAATTACTACACATGTCGGCTTTCACAGATCATGTGCACCTTTGATAGGCTGCCGAGGCAGGTAATTGTCGGAGAACAGCGGGCACCCTGGACGCTATCCAGGCGCTGTTTGCGATACTTTGATTGCAAGTACCTGTAAATTCTTACAGAAGCAATATGCAATCATCTCTGGGCTGTGAGAGCGTACAGCAAAGCCCATATAATAATAATACGACTTATTACTTCATATATAGGCTGACGGCATACTCCTTGATGACTTCGTTGATGTTCTCATTATTCGACAAGTAAGTAATCATTGCTGATGCAATGAGAGAAAGTTCCGGTCGAAAACCAAGAACTTTTGAGATGTTGTTTCGAATTTTTGAAAGTTCTTGATGCGCATCCTCTGTGATTGGAATTTTTCTCTCAGTTGATGGTTCAAGCTCGACAAGTTGATTGCCGTCATATCTGTAGAGTTTCCCGGTTTGCAGGTGTTGTTCTTCTCGCAGGTGTTGCTCTCCCATGGGATGTCCTCGTTCGATGGTTGTTTGAATACCCACGTGTGGCGTTGGATGCCCGCGCATTTTTCTGCGAGGTTGCGCGCCCTGCTTTTATTCTTCCCCTGGTTCAGGTTAAAAACTTTCCCGAATTCCTCGGAGAACAGTTTTCACCCTAGGCTAATTCTTTGAAAAAACTGATGATCTGACCATGCATCGAGCACTCTCTTTTCTACGAAAAGAGAGTGCTTTTTCTCTGCCTTGCTGGTGCGGGTAAAAAAACCTGAACCAGGGGCGGGCGATTGTATGCGTCGGGCACTGGCCATCCGCGCGCGAGCGCAGGTGCTGACGCAATTCACATTGATTTTTTGTTAAAAACCGTAGCATTGGCCAAACCGGCCGCGGCCACGTTTGGTGGCCGCATTTCATATAAAATCAAGGCCGTGGCCCTGGTGCGAACGTCGTCACGCCGGCCGCCAGGCGGCTGCGGAATTGAGGCCGCGGCTCCTCACTTCATGGCATCTCGCATAGGCTCAGATGCTGCTGCTCCGCTAAGGCTGGAGCAGGTCCGGGTTGAAGTACACCGTTGAACAGTCAACCTGATATCACAAGTCTAGCGGCCTGTCACTGTCATTTCTCGTCCTTTATATCCATCCAAAAAAACGCCCTACGTTAATAAATCGACAAAACCCGTGGGAGTTTCGCTGAAATCGGTCGGATAGAATCGGGCAGTGAGACGATCCCACAGGTGAAAAAATGGAATTCGACATCATAGTACTCGGCGACGTTGATTCGCTGTCCGACGTCTTCAATGCGCTCGCCATCGTGTTTGCGAGCGGTACGATGCGTGGTTTGGTTGCACTGGGGTTCCTTGTCGGTATCATCCTTGCCGGATGGCAGTCGGTGACGACGATGGACATTGGTCGTCCACTATTTGGTCTGCTCTCGGGATTCGTTCTTTACCTGCTCGCATTTGTCCCGACCACAACAGTAACACTGGAAAGTGTTCGTACTGGTGAAGTGCGGCAGGTGGCGAATATCCCGATCGGGATTGCCGCAACCGGCACCATCATGAGCACGGTTGGGCTTTATCTCACCCGTGAATTGGAGACAGCCTTCGGCGTTCCAGGGATCACTGATACTGGCGTCGACAATCCAATGGCGGTGTTGAGAACGGTCGCATTGACGTCTTTCAATCGTTCGGCTCTTGGCGCTGCAAATGAGCCGCTGGCCAGCCATTCCTTCTGGGACGACTGGACCCGGTATGTGCAGGACTGCTCGACCACCATGATTACCCGCAAGGTCTTTGATGACGGGAGTGGTGGAAAGCAGCTGGACGAATTGACGGCTATGGCAGATGTGTTGGAGGCGGTGCGCTTCGACCACGTGATGTATGGCACAGATGCTGCTAGTAACGGTGCGACGATCCTTTCGTGCCGCGAGGCTTGGCTTGAGCTGGCACCGTTCACGCAGACAGAATTTCTGCCCGTTTACTATGAAAAGCGTCTGGCGCCGCTTCTAGGTTTCAACAGAACTGGATCTGGCCCAGAGGCGCAGGATCTGGTGGGAGCCGCCCTGGAGAGCTTTAGACGGCTTGGCTACATGGAGCCCACAGATCCGGATGCGTTCGTGCTCGCGACGCTGCTTGTGAACGTTTTCAACGAAGGAGCGGCCCAACGATATATGCAGGAGCTGCATTTCACCGAGGCAACGGCGAACCGCGATGCCATCAAGCAACGGAATGCGCAGTGGTCCGCAGAGCGATCAATGTTCACGAACTCGATGCAATTCATCATCACGTTCGTGGAGATGTTTGCGTTCGCCGCGACATTGTTCCTGCCATTTCTTCTGGCTCTCGGTGCAAGTGGTCAGCGCCTTCTGCCAAAATATTTCATCCTCTACCTTTGGATCAACCTTTGGTACCCGACCATTGCGATCATCCGTATGTACTCAGCCAACGTCATGGCCGGTGTGGTCACGCGCCTGGAAGAGGTCGAGCGGCTGCCGTTGACGTCTATGCTTGGGGTGATCCAGTTCGAGGGGCAGCTCGCTGATCAGATGGCGGTGACCGACATGCTGATGGCGGCGACGCCGATGTTGGCCCTGACGTTGGTCACCGGCGGAGCGATTGCGACGTCAGCCCTGGCCACGCGCATGCGCACAGCCGATCATTATGACGAAGCGCGTGCAGCGCCGGCGCTGACAGCCGGCACGCCCATGGTGGCGTCGGAGACACCATTCACCCAGAATTCGTTTGGCGCGGTGGCTCGGACGAACATCGGCTCTGCGCTGCCTGAGATCGAGGTCGGTTACGCGGCGACACGGTCGACAGCTCTACAGGAGCAGGAGGCGCTGCGTGCCAGCCAGGGGCTGTCGACCTCTCTTCAGGCTGCGACGGCGGATTCCAGATCTGTGTCGGATAGCAGCAACTTCACCCGTGCCTATGGCAACACCTTCCTGGCCGACCAGGCTCAGACATGGCAGGCGGGGCATGCGATAGCCGAACGCGTCGCAGAGGCGAAAGGCATCACCGATGAAAAGGCGATTAATGACGCGACCGCGGCGATGATTGCGATGAACGCCGGGGCCGGGCTGGTCGCCAGGGTGGCTGCTGGCGCTGCCACCCTGGGCAAGTCCGAGAAATTCTTCGGGACGAAGGCAGGGCAGAGGCTCCTCGGCGCTCTGGATGCAGTGCAAGGCAGCATGACCGGTGGCGCGCAGAACACCGACCGCATTGGCAGCAGTGTGGCGAACACGCTCGCCGAAGAAGCGAGCCGCTCGATGTCGAGTGGCGACAGTGTGAAGCTGGGCGAGGCAATGGCCTACGACCTGAATTCGAGTGCTGGCCGCCAGCTGACGAGCACCTTCAGCGCCTCACACCAGGAGGCAGTGACGGATTCGGCCAGCGAGATGCGAGAGCGATCCGAAGCCTTGCAGCGGGCCGAGGCATTCTCGTCCAGCTTCAGCACCGGTAAGCGCATGGGCCTCGCCGATCTGGCCGGCAAAGTCCTGAATGCACCGGAGGCGCGGCAGGCGCTCGACCGCGCCGTGGTGGCGATCGGTGATCCGGCGCAGCCGGCGCTGGACGATTTCGCGCATGATCTTGAGCGCAATCCCAATCTCCGAGGGAGCATGAGCGGGGCCCAGACGGAGACGGCAGCGAAGCTCCTCTATCTGCAGAACCTCGGCCGGAATTCGCTGAGCCCTGATGTTCAGTCGGATGCGGTGACCGCGCTGAGCGGGGTGGTTGGCCAGGCGTTGCCGGGGGTCGGCCTGGGCACACGGCCGACGGTCGACAGTCCGGCGCCTGATGCGCCGCAGTTCGGTGCCATCGATGGCGACGCGGATCGGATCCGTGCACAGACGAATGCGCGCTATGGTGGCTTGGCAGGGGCGGGCAAGCTTCGGCCCGACCAGGTCGCGGAAGCGGCCGACGCCTACACCTCTGGGAACAGTCCGGACATGCCCCGGATGGATGAGCGATTCGCAGACGATGAACGTCGTCGGATGGAGGCAGAGAGCGGCAAACTGCCGACAACCGACGGTTTTGTTCAAAAGAAGGAAGCTGCTACCATCTATCAGAAAGAGAGGCGTGAGCAGATAGAGAATTCCGGCACGATCGACCGGCTGTGGGATAAATTTGCCGGTGATGGTTCGGACGAAGTCGATGAAATTGCAAAGAAATCGAAGAGAAATATTGCAGGGGATTAGCTATGGATGATTTATGGTACGAATACATTGTGCCGATATTATTTTTTTCCATAGATGTGATCGCCTATTTAGCTAAGGTATTCATACATATGGTAGCTTTCTTAGGAAAATATGGATTTTATGCAATGTTGATTTTCGCCGTAATATCGGCGCCGATCGTCATTATTTTGGGAGTTCTTGGGCAAGCGCGGATGGCAGTTGACTTGTATCGCCTGCTCGGCCGATCGATCGGATCGTTGGTCAGGCTGGGCCGCAGCAAGGCTGAGGCTGAGGAGCGGTTCGCTGACGATCCAACCGCCCGCCGCGAGCCGCGGCTGGAAATCGACGACAAGGTTACGTCAATAAATCGACAAAACCCGTAGAGGTTTCGCGGCTCGTGGACCGGTAGGATCGGCGCCAGAACCACGACGTCGGAGCCGCCAATGCAGAAATTCTTCCAACGCGAGCTGATCGCGGCTGTGGCCGCGATCAGCCTGATTCAGCTGCACGCTGGCGAGGCGATCGCGCAGGCCCAGACGCAGGCGCAGCGAATGTCCAATGCCGCAGCGGCGGCGAAGATCTTCGGCGAATCGCAGAAGCTGGACAACCTCGACAGCCTGTTCAAGGTCGACCAGGGCACCGGCGCCGTCACATTCAATCCGGGCCAGCGAGAACAGAAGTTCTCGATCGGCGAGCTGTTCCCCGGTGCGACGGTCGACAGTTCCGTCGACCTGCAGGCGCTTTATGGCAATGATGCCGCCCTGACGCGCGCTGGTGAGGATGCCCAGAAGCGCCTGGCAACAGAGCCCTCGGTGTCGGGCGAGGCCTATCGGATGATCACCGATTCGAAGACCCGGATGCGGCCGGATCTTAACAACGATCCGATCTTCTGGCAGGTCGACGAGCTCCACGCGGATCCGGGCCGCCTGAGCACCGTCTTCGGCGAGTGCAAGACCCAGCATTCCTATCGCGATTCCGTGCGTCGTGTGCACATGCCGGAGTATCGGACGTGCGAGCGGGTGAAGGATGTCGGCGGATCAGCAATCCTGCGCCACGACTATTCCGCCGGCGTCGTGCGCCATGTCGATGGCCCGATGAACCTCGCGAGCTGTGGCGAAGGTTGCATGGAACTCTGGATCGGCCGAGTCGGCGATAACTACTGGTCTGGCACCTGCGCGGTGTTCGAGCAGGAGACCGTCGTTGAGGTGATCAATCCGGATGCGGTCCTGTCTGCGACGCTCGATTATGTCAAATATGACGACTACATGCAGGTCTGGCTGGGCGGCGACAAGATCTGGGGTGGACCTCACGGCGACACGTTTCCGCCGGAGACGGAGGGCAGCTGCGAACTGGCGACAAGCTGGGAGCAGAACCCCGACCTCGATGTCACGGCGCCCTTTCAGACTGGCCAGGTCTTGTCCTTCAAGATCCGTGTCTCGGTGACGGGCGGCGGTGAAGGCTACGGGCGGATCCGGATCCTATATGATCCACAGCGTGCGATCATGCGGGACGAGTGGTATCCGCCGAGCGCCGTGGCAGCGGCACGCGCTGCCGGCGACGGCTTCTGTTCGGCGACCACGACCTGCACCAGGATGCCCGACCTGGTCGACTATGGACCTGATGCAGACGGCGACGGACAGCCGGATGGTCCGGTCTGTGCCGAGATCGCCGGCGTCAGGGTCTGCGAGAGTCAACTGTCGTCGTCGCCGGCGTCAGGCTTGTCGGCCATGTGCATGGAAGCCAGCGTCGAGTCGAGCTGTGGCTTCTGGCGTGGGCCGATGGAGTGCTGGACCGATCCGAAGGGCGTCGAGCACTGCCCGGTGATCGATAGCGAGCCGGTGAACAGCTGTGCGGAGCTGGAAGCGAACCCGTCCTGCGGCATCATCTCAAGCGAGTGCGTGGCAGGCGCCGAGGGCGCCTCAGGCACCTGCTATGTGCAGACCGAGACCTGGGATTGTGGCTACGAGCGGGAGATCCCGGCTATCGAGACCGAGACGGGCTATTCATGCGTCGGCAGCATGGTGATGTGCGGCGACAAGCCCTGCGTGACCACCAGCTATGAGCAGTCCCCCGCGTTCGAAGAGGCGGCGGCCGCCCTCTACGCCGCGAGGTTCATGGGTATGGATGGCCAGTGCACGCCGAGCGACGGCACGAACAACGTCACCTGCGACATCTTCAAAGGCGATGGTCTGGAATGCAAGAAGGCGGTCGCCGGCGTTGTGGACTGTTGCGTCAGGCCGGATGGCGTGAGCATGGCGGATTATCTGACCCTGCTGTTTCAGATGGGCAAGCTTGCCAACGCGACCGGGATTCTTGAGGCATCTGAGGGTATCCGTGGAGCCTGGGAGACGCTCACCCAACCCATCGACACGGCCTGGACGGAACTCCAGAAGCCCTTCGTTCAGGCATGGCAGAGCGTGACGGGCGGTACTGAAGCTGCTGCCTCAGAAGTTAGCAGTAAGGGTATCCTCACCGTCGCTCAGCAAGAGCTTATGCAGGAGACAGCAAAGTTTATTGCTCAAGCGTTTGGAGACGCAGCGGCAAATTCATTGTTTTCAGTAGTGGGCAGGGATGGTGTCACGTCGGCCTTTGAGAATGGGAACTTGGCCAGCGGTGAAATGCAATTGGGAGGAGGTGAAGCGTTCGTTGGAACAGCGATGTCCTGGGTGATGACCGCCTATACGATTTATACAGTCACGATGCTTCTCATCCAGATCATCTGGGCATGTGAGCAGTCCGAATTTGAACTTGGTGCGAAGCGGCAGCTCAAATCGTGCCATTATGTCGGCAGCTATTGCAAAACGAAGGTGCTCGGGCAGTGCATTGAGAAGCGAGAGGCGCATTGCTGCTTCGCATCGCCGCTGTCTCGCATCCTCCAAGAGCAGATGCGGCCGCAGCTTGGGCTGTCGTGGGGAACCGGCGAGAATCCACAATGCGGCGGTATTCCGGCGGAGCGCCTGGAAGAGGTCGACTGGTCGAAAGTCGATCTGAGCGAGTGGATGGGCATCCTGTCGGAGACTGGGCACTTGCCAACCACGGACAAAATGACGGCTGATCGGCTTACCGGATCGGGATCTTATCTCTCAACGGCCGCCCGGCTGAACACGCTCGACCGGTTGAAGGAGCGGTGGACTGATATGGACGCTGATGCCGTGCGGCGGAAGATTGAGAGCGAGCTGAGGTGAAAGGTGAAGGGGCGCCATCTGGCGCCCCTTTACTACTGGTTTTTCACGAAAAATAGTATTTTGCCCTGGTGCAGAATGATTGGATACTTGAGAAATCCCATTCGGTTTTCATCTTTACGATAGGCAACAGTGTTTGCAGGGAAATATAAGTAGATCCAATTTGGTAGACGGGATGAAAAATCCCGCATAATGTCGTAGTCAGGGAAAACGGACATTCCATCCGCGCCCCATTTATCAGGGACGTAACTGTAATCTGGAAAGCCAGATGTAGAAAGAATACCAGGATTTATGTGTTCTGCGGATGGCGGATGTATTGGAGAAATTTCTTTGGGCGTAGAGATATTTAGCTGGTATCCACAACGCTTTGCTTTCTCGCATAGTGGCGTGATGAAGCTATAATCTATCCGATATCCGATTTTATTCTTACCAGTTCGCTCGACATTTTTTGAGACGCTTACGTCAGGAACAAATTTGCTGACGGATTGTGCAACGTTAGCTGTTTCGATGGCACCGACAACAGAGTCGACGACGTCACTGGATGTCGAGGCAACATCAGTTGGCACCCACGCAATCATCACAGGCCATGTCGGTGCCTTAGGTCCTGTGGCTCCACTGAGAAAGCCAAGAGCGCCGCTGGAAAGCGCCGTCAGTCCGGCGGCGGGTGCCAACGCACCGACAACGCCGCCGGCCAGGGAACTGTCGAAGATGCTCTCTGAGGGCATGTTGGCTCCCTCAGGCAATTGTACATCTCGGACGCCCTGGATCCCGGCCGCGCGCGCGATCTTGTACGCCCGACTGTCGCCAGGGCGTCCCTCATAGCCGCTTTGGGGGCCGCTTGACGCACATGCCTGTAGCGTCAGCATGAGGGCGGCCGTGATGGCAAAGTGTCTCGGGTTCATAAAGAGGGGGCTCCTCCATGTCGGTGTTATCCAAGTATACAACGTTCGGACGGTGGAATGATATGTACCGATAGGGAGAAGTAGCACATGTATTACAGTAAAATATAGCGTTTGATTATATCACAAAGTGCTTATTAAGCAAAACACAGATCATATTACAGAAATTTTGCTCAAATGAAGCGATCTTGTACGATTTTTTCAGCTAATGAGCTGGAGAATGAAAATGACGATATCTCTTATAAAGAAATTTATGTCGGTAACTCTGAATGAATGGAAAATTAGAAGTCGCATGATGAAGTTATTGTGTGGCTTAGATCCGATATATTATACGATAAAAATGATAGAAATAGATTGCTTTGATAATAATTACACGAAAACTAGAATGAAATTTATTCTAGATATTGATGAGCACTTGGCGCGTGTGGTTGATAACGGCACGTTTCGACGCGAATGGCTTTACCACAACACCTATGCCGACGATACGTCGTTTATGTCGGGATTGACGGCGCGTGATCAGGGCGAATTTGAGCGCGCAGCCACCGCTGTTTTGCGGTTGCACGACGACCAGCTGGCTGCCGGCGCCTACTGGTGTGTCGAACCGCGAATCAACCATCGGGTTCGCGCGCTCAAGGATCGGCTCAGGGATGGCAGCTCCCGTCTTCGCCCGAACCGTCGGCTAAGAGCGCTGCTTGAAGAACAGCGAAGCGATGACCAGGACGGGACCGACAATTAAAAAGATGCCGATGGGCAGATTGATCTCGCCCTTGCTCAGCAACATCGCCTGTGCGGCTGCCACCAGCAGGCCGATCCCGCTCCAACGAACCGTTTCGGCCGCGGACAGCCGCCACCACCTGTTGGGTACACGCCACCGTCGCATGGATATTCTCCGTAAATCACCTTTTACGATTTTCCGTATTTCTGTATCAACATCTCTCGCACCTCGTCAGCCATTTTTGCTCCGCGTGCCGCGGTGGCTGCCTTGATTCGACGATGCAGATCCTCGGGAATATCGATCGTTAGCCGTTTCATCGGTATCGCCTGTGTGCCGACCTCGCGATCCGCGACCCATGAATCTGTAATTGGAAGCTGGTTGGCAGTGCTCGGTCGCCCGCCGATGGTAATTCGTTTTCCGCTCATCCGAACAACTCCGTTGCCAGTAGTCCAATCTCCTGAGCCGCAGGCCCGTTTTCCTCAATCTCGAACACCGCCAAGCCGCGTGCAGCCGCCTCTGCGTACACAACGCGCTGGCCGATGACGGTTGAGGCCAGTGGCAGAGGATAAGCAGCCAGTGCGGCGGCAACGTCTCTACCGATTGCCGTTTTTGCGATTCTACGATTAATTACAAAAACAGATTTCTGGTTCCCCTTAAAGGCTGCGGCCTCGCCGATCAACTTTACCACCTCATCGGCCGCCCAGACGTCGTAGGGAGATGGCTGAACCGGCACGACGACCAGATCCGCGGCTGCGATGGCGGATCTCGCCAGGTCAGTCACACGGGGGGGG
>NZ_BMDZ01000096.1 GCF_014636235.1 Tistrella bauzanensis | reverse complement strand
CTCCGACGCAAGGTCGCCGCTTGGGACGACGACTTCCTCGCAAGCATCATCGCAGCTTAAAATTTTCACCCGATTCCCCTGGCCACCATCGATGTCATCGCCGACCGTCTGCTGCCCGGCGAGACGCTGCCCAAGATCACGTTTTCGGCCTGGAACGAGACCGCGTTTCGCGACCGGGTGATCGCATCCGGTCGTCGTCGTCTGGTGGTCTGCGGCACGGAAGCCCATGTCTGCGTGTTGCAGACCGTGCTTGACGCCGCTCGCAGCGGCTTGCAGCTTGCGGTGGTGGCCGATGCCGTGGCCAGCCGCGCACCGGCCAATCATGCGCTGGCACTCAGCCGGATGGCATCGCACGGCGTCGAGATCGTCTCGACCGAAATGGTGCTGTTCGAATGGCTGGAGCATGCGGGCGACGACCGCTTCAAGGCGGTGCTGCCGCTGATCCGCTGATCCACCGATCCACAGACGGGGCGGCCTCCGCCTCGTCGTCACTGCCCGTCCTGCCTGCGGAAAGATCGCTCCGATGTCTGATCGCCTGCCCCTGTTGCTGCTGCCCGGTCTGCTGTGCGACCATGATCTGTGGGCGGCGGTTCTGACCGGCCTGTCCGATCAGGCGCAGATGACCGTGGCCGATCTGACCCGCGATGACAGTGTGTCGGCGATGGCGGCGCGGGTGCTGGACGACGCGCCGACCGGCCGCTTCGCCCTGGCCGGGCTGTCGATGGGCGGCTATGTGGCACAGGAAATCATGCGCCAGGCGCCGGAGCGGGTGATCGGTCTGGCCTTGCTCGACACCTCGGCCCGCCCCGACAGCGACGACCAGAAGCTGCGCCGCCGTGCCCTGATCGATCTGGCCGGGCGCGGCCGGTTCAAGGGTGTCACCCCGAAACTGCTGCCGATGCTGATCCATGAACGCCGGCTGAGCGACGGTGCCCTGACCGGTCGGATCATGGCCATGGCCGAGCGGGTGGGGCAGGCGGCCTTCGTCCGCCAGCAGGAAGCGATCATCGGGCGGGTCGACGGGCGGGGCGATCTGTCGCGCATTGCCTGCCCGACGCTGGTGGTCTGTGGGCGGGATGATGCCCTGACGCCGCTGCCGCTGGCCGAAGAGATGGCCGCCGCCATCCCGGGCGCGGTGCTGCGGGTGGTCGAGGATTGCGGTCATCTGCCGCCGATGGAAAGGCCCGACCAGGCCGTGGCGGTCCTGGCCGACTGGCTGGACCGGCTGACCCTCTGAGGGTCTGACCGTCCCGGCGGTCATCGGACCCGGGTGGTCATCGGATCATTGGCAGAGCAGGGCGGCACCGGTGGCATCTGCATGGACCATCCGGCCGGCGGCAATGGTGAGTGCCACGCGCGGGCAGGTTGGGTCGCGATCATCGATCATCGCGATATCGGCCCGCAGGCCTTCGGCGATACGGCCGCGGTCGTCGAGCCCGGCCGCCTGTGCCGGGGCCTGCGACACCAGATGCCAGGCCCGGCCAAGCGTCAGCCGCTGTGATGCCGCCAGGACAAACGGACAGGCCAGCATGGCGGTGTGGCTGTAGTCGCTGGCGATCAGTGTCGCGGCGCCTTCTGCAATGGCGGTGCGTGCGTCGAGCCGCCCGGCATGGCTGGTGCCGCGCAGGATGTTGGGAGCACCGACCATCACCGCATCGCCGGCTGCCACCGCCGCGTGCGCCGTTGCAAGGTCGAGCGGAAATTCGGCGATCCGGGCACCCATGGCCCGGTTGGCGGATCGCATCGCCGGATCGACATCGTCATGCGACAGCAGCGGCACGCCGGCCTGACGGGCTGCGATCGCCAGATCGCGCGCGCCGGCCCATTGGGCATCGCGATCGGCTGCAAGCTCGTCGATGCGGGAGATCAATGCCGCGGTCGTCAGGCCCGAGCGTCCCGCCGCGACCGCGAGCTTTTCGGGGCGTGCGCGCATGGCGATGAAATCCGGCAGGTGGTCGTTCAGCGCCAGAAGGTCGATCCAGCCATCGGCGACCCAGCGGGCGATCCGGGGCACGGCCGCGGCATTGGCCACTTCATGGCGCAGGTGAATGCGGGTATCGACCATCAGCCCTGGCCGCAGGCGCCGGATGGCGGTGACCAGTGCCCCGGCGGCGTCCAGGCTGCGCAGGCCCGGCTCCCAGGAGGCGGTGATGCCATGGGCGGCGGTGGTGATGCCCAGCGCCGCCATCTGGCGGTCGGTATCGATCAGCCCCAGATCGGTCGGGAAGTGGACACCGGGGCGCGGCATCACCTGGCGTTCGAAGGCGTCGCCATGAAGATCGACCATGCCCGGCGCGACCAGCAGATCCCCCACATCCAGCACACGGCCGGTCGTGGCTGTCGCCCTGGCGCCATCCGCAGCGAATGGCTCGGCCCTGGCTGTCATGATGCGTGTGCCGGTGATGACGACCCGCCCGGGACGTGGCTCGCCGCCGTCGATCAGCAGCCGGCGGCCCCGGATCTCGATGCGTCCCGATGTCACGGCCTGGGCGGTGATGGGCGTCGGCATATCCTGTCGTCCTTCGTGCGGTCCACGACCCCGACGGGCCGATGCTGCCGCACAATAGGATGACGCCCCTGCGGGCGGATGTGAAACTCCTGTGAACGATCTATTGTTTCACACTGCCGATAAAACGATCCACTTCGCTGCGCAGATGCCGTGACTCGTCGTCCAGTGCCGATGCCGCTTCGACCACGTGGCGCGCGGCGCTGCCGGTGTCGCGCGCGGCACTGCCGACGCCGGCGATGATGTCCGACACCCGGTGTGTGGCGCTGGCCGCATCGGCCGTGGCATGGGCGACCTCGCGGGTGGCCGCCGTCTGTTTTCTTCGGTCGAGGCGGCGATGGTGGTCGTGGTGCCATCCAGCGCCGCGATGGCGGCGGCCACCGCGTCGGAGGTGCCGGCAACCCGGGTGATGGTGCTGCGGATCTGATCGATCTGCATGCTGATCTCCTCGGTTGCCTTCTGGGTCTGACCTGCCAGGGTCTTGACCTCGTTGGCCACGACCGCGAAGCCGCGGCCGGCTTCCCCGGCGCGCGCCGCCTCGATGGTGGCATTCAGTGCAAGAAGATTGGTCTGCTCGGCGACGGATCGGATCAGGGTCACGATCCGGCCGATGCTTTCCGCACCGCTGATCAACTCGCTCATGGCGACCCGGCCGGCATCGACATGGTCGACCGCGTCTCGCGACAGCGTTTTCATCCGCTCAAGCTGGCGGGCGATTTCGCTGGCGGTCTGGCTCATCTCCTCGGTGGCCGCGGCCGCGGAGGCAACGGCCCGGCTGGCATCCGCCGCCGCCATATCGACCGTATCGGCGCTGCTGCTGGTCTGGTCGGCATTGGTCGACATCCGGCCGGCCGTGTCGCGCATCGCGACCGCCGCGTCGCCGACGCTGTCGACGATGGTGCCGACATTGGATCGGAAGGCATCCACCAGACCGCGCAGAGCCTCGGCCTTCTCGGTCCGTCCCCGTTCCAGATAAACCGTGATCGCCAGATCCATGTCGAGCAGCGCCGCACGGATCAGCACGCTGCCATAGCGGGCAAGCCTGTCGTTGCGCCGGCCGAACAGCCCACGTTCCATGTCATGGGTCAGCCGGTCCAGCAGCCCCGACAGAATGAAGGCATAGCCGCCGATATACCAGCGAGGCTCCAGGCCCAGCCGGGCATGGGTTTCACCGATCCGGCGCACCGAATTGACATAGATGTCATCGAAGCGGCCGTCGGCGATCACAAGCCAGTGTTTGTACTGGCCATCGCGGGCGCGGTTCTGTCCGCTGTTGCCGTCGAACATCTTGCCTAGCTCCGGATAGCCGCGCAGATGCTCATAGAATGCCTGAAGCACCACTGGCAGATGCTTTTCCAGGAACGGCTTCAAGGTTCTGAGATCGGCCTTGGCCGTCTCGTCCAGACGCATGAATGCGAGCCGGTCCCAGGCTTCGGCGGTACCGGAAGATGAAGTTGCCATGTTCATGACCAGCCTTTTTTATGGCGCACGCCACTAGACGCTAAAGTTCGCTGCCAATCTACTGTCACAACTCTTAGCGAAGGGTAAATGGCTCGGCACAAATTGATGGAATCAGCCGTAGCGAGCAAAAATCAGCGATCAATAGGCAGCGTGGAGGTACCTGAAGCGGCGGAGTTCGACCTCACCGAAACTGCATTTCGCAACGAAAGCGTGGCTGAAATATTAACAGGAACCGCCATACAAACTGTAATGGTGGATAGAAGGATGCCATGCCTGATGTCACGCGGGTTGGTGCGTCAGGGCGAATTCGCCACGACGGCGCAGGCCTGGACGGGATTGTCGGAACCGCTATCCGACGCGCCCTGTCGGGCGTGTGGGCAGGCGTGCGTCGTTGCAGAACCCGATACACCCATTGTCGAGCATCGGGTTGCGCAACGGCGTCATGGCGTGAAACAGCGCCTGGAACAAGGGCGCGTAGCCGGCGGCATTCGCGGTTTCCGGCACCATGGAGCCCTGGGTCACGCTGACCGCGCTGTCGCCATAGCAGATTGCGAGGCCGATCTGGTGGGGTATGTCGGACGGCGCCGTGGCCGTGGCAGGTGGGGGGGCGCCGGTATCGGTCATGTGGATGGCGCGTGGTGTGCAGGCATCGGGGCGGCTGGTCACATTGCCGCCGGGTTGGACCACCAGATAATAACCGTCCGGCACCGTCCCCTCGGGCGGCGTGACGCGCGTGAAGCCTGCCGATTGTCGGGGATAGCCGCGTTCCAGGGCTTCCAGAACGATATCCCCGCCGGTCGAGGCTTCGATGCCGCCGAGCGGCCGGGCGATGACCACCGGCATTTTTGTATCGCGAAACGCCCGATCGACAGCGCTGCGGTCGTAGAAGCTGCTGAGGAACGGGTTCTCGACGCGGCTGAAGCCCGGGCCGGCGCAGGCCGACAGGACCGGCAGCACCAGTGCCGCCACGCTTGCGCACCGCCCTATCGATCGTGAGCTCATGAAGATCTCTCCGTCTGATGAGCCGGCCGGGGCCGGATGCGTGCAGGGCTCCCGATCAGGGGCCACCGTGTCTGGTACCGGAATCTCCCGGCTGACTGAGCAGGATCACCGCCTGGCCCAGGGCCTGATCCAGCGCCAGGGGGTTGCCTGCGGCCACGGTCGCGGCAGCCAGCGTCTCGCCGGTGCCGGTGCAGAACGCCAGTTGAAGGCGAATGGTTCCGCCGGCCGGCCTTGCGCTGTCAGAGCCCACGACCGGTTCCGGCCGCGGATCGGTTGCGATGCGCCGGTCGCAGGCAGCACTCCAGCGGGCCATCGGCTGGTCGCTCAGCAGCACATAGGCGCCGCCGGGCCGTGCCTGTTCCGGTGTCGGCGCCATTGCCCGGGGCAGTGGCCGTCCGATGGCGCGGCGAACGGCGTCGGCCAGCATGTCGTCGGACAACTGTCCGCCGGGCGCGGCAGGGCCGGTCTCGATGACGATCGGCGGCCCGCCGGCGAGGAAAACCGTCAGATCCTGCTGCATCGCCCAGCCCGCGCGGCGTGCGCTTTCAATGCGGTTGGCACTGCCTGTGCAGGCACCGAGCATCAGAGCGGCCGCCGTGACGCCCGTCATCAGTATTGCGCGGCGCGGATGACCCGGATGGCGGCCGGCGTCGGGGCGGAAGGTCGTCTCTGTCATGATCGTCACCTCGGCCGTGGATGGTCGGCGAACCGCGGGCCCGGTCTCAGGGGCCGCCGCAGCTTAGTTTCCGCGCCGTCGCTCATTCTCGCGCGGGTTGCGCATCAGCACCAGACACTGCGCCGTCAGATCCTCCAGCGGCGAGACGACCTGCAGGTCAATGGGTGCTGTCGCCGTGGCAGTGGCCGCCATGTTGCGCCCACTACAGATGCTGATCCGCCAACGCACCACGGTGGCGCCATCATCGGGCGCGGATGCCGGCATCATGTCCGCCGGCTCCACGGTATCGGCCACGCAGACATCGGCGGTGTTGGCGAGCGGTGGATCGAAGCGCACCAGAATATGGGGCGCGGTTCCCTGATTGGCCAGAACGACCACGCTGTCGGCAGGGCGGTTCAGCGCGCGACCGATCCCGTCGACCACGGCGGCTTCGGTCGCGAGGGTGTTGAAGCCCGGCAGCGTGCCGCGCACCACCACCTGAAGCGGGGTATGCGCCAGCATCATGCGCATGTCGGTATCGCTGACCCAGCCGGCATGGGACACGCTTTCGACGACGATCACCTCGTCACGACATGCCGATACCGATATCAGAAGGAAGGCGGCAAGGCATGCCCCTGCCATCCTGCCGCTGAAACACAGGATGCCGGGCATGATACGCATGATGTGCACTCATTGATGACGAGCGGAGACCGCTTCCATAGTCTGCCGCCGAGGATCGGCCTTTCCGGATCAGACGTCGAGGGCTTCCGTCACGAAGCGGGCATTTTCCTGGATGAACTGAAACCGCTTCTCGGGCCGTTTACCCATCAGCGTTTCCACCCGTTCGGCCACCAGCAGGCGACTGCCTGGCTCCACCGCCACCCGCAGCAAGGTGCGGGTTTCAGGCGCCATGGTGGTTTCCTTCAACTGCCGCGCCGGCATCTCGCCCAGGCCCTTGAAGCGGCTGATCTCGGTCTTGCCACCCTTGAACCGGGTGTCGAGCAGGTGCTTGAGGTCGGCATCGTCGCGGGCATAGGCGGTGTCGCCCCCCTTGGCGACCCGGTACAGCGGCGGCACCGCCAGATACAGATGGCCATTGTCGATCAGCGACGGCATCTGGCGATAGAAGAAAGTCATCAGCAGCGACGCGATGTGGGCACCGTCGACATCGGCATCGGTCATTATGATGATGCGTTCATAGCGCAGATCCGCGACCTTGAACTCGCGGCCGGAGCCACAGCCCAGCGCCAGGATGATGTCGTTGATTTCCTGGTTGGCCTTCATCTTGTCGATGGAGGCGCTGGCGACGTTGAGGATCTTGCCGCGCAGGGCCAGCACCGCCTGGGTGTCACGCCGGCGGGCCTGTTTCGCCGATCCGCCGGCCGAGTCACCCTCAACCAGGAACAATTCTGTGCCGTCGGCCTCGTCGCGGGTGCAGTCGGCAAGCTTGCCGGGCAGACGCAGCCGGCGGGTTGCCGTCTTGCGGCCGACCTGTTTTTCTTCCTTGCGGCGCAACCGTTCCTCGGCCCGGTCCAGCACGAAGGCCAGAAGGTCGTTGGCGGCGGCAGGATTGGCCGTCAGCCAGTGTTCGAACCGGTCGCGGATCGCATTCTCCACCAGCCGCGTGGCCGGAGCCGAACTCAGACGGTCCTTGGTCTGGCCCTGGAACTGCGGATCGGGGATGAAGATCGACAGCAACACCACGGCGCCACCCAGGATGTCGTCGGCGGTGATCTGCTGGGCGCGCTTGGCGGCGCGCGCCTGCTTCTGGGACATTTCGGCAAAGGCGCGCAGAGCCTTCGTCAGCGCCGCGCGCAGGCCCTGTTCATGGGTGCCGCCAAGCGGGGTCGGCACCGTATTGCAGTACCACGAGGTGTAACCGGCGCCTTCCAGGGGCCAAGTGATCGCCCAGTCGATCTTGGACTGGCCCTCGCTTTCCACCAGACCGGTGAAGGCCTCGGGCGTCACGGTCGGCCCGTCGACCAGAGTGGCCAGGAAATCGGCCAGGCCGCCAGGGAAGTGAAGGGTCTCTTCGGCCGGAACCTCGCTGTCGGCGGCAAGCAGCGCCGGGTCGCAGGCCCAGCGGATCTCGACCCCGCGATGCAGATAGGCTTTCGACCGCACCAGCCGGTAGAGCGTGACCGGCTTGAAGCGCAGATCGGCGAAGATTTCGTGATCCGGATGGAACCACACCGTGGTGCCGCGGCGGTTCGGGGCCGCCCCCTTCAGGGCCAGCGGAGCCAGCGGCCGGCCACGGGAATATTCCTGCGACCACAATTTGCGATCGCGCGCGACCTCGATCACCATCTTGTCCGACAGGGCGTTCACCACCGAGATGCCCACGCCATGCAGGCCGCCCGACGTCGCATAGACCTTGCCGTTGAATTTGCCGCCGGCGTGCAGGGTGGTCAGCACCACTTCCAGGGCTGACTTGTCCTTGTATTTCGGGTGCGGATCCACCGGGATGCCGCGACCGTTGTCGCGGACCATCAGGGTGTTATCTGCCTGTAGGGACACCTCGATGCGGGTCGCGTGGCCTGCCACCGCCTCGTCCATCGAATTGTCGAGGATTTCGGCGGCCAGATGGTGCAGTGCACGATCATCAGTGCCGCCAATATACATGCCCGGCCGCCGGCGAACCGGTTCGAGGCCTTCAAGCACCTCGATATCGGCCGCCGAGTACCCTGTGCTGCCGGTTCCGGCCGCGTCGCTGTCGAAGAGATCTGACATGGCGCGGATTATAGGAATCGCGCCGATCACCGGCAAGGGCTACAGTCGATGTCACGTCGCGCTTCGCGATGTTGTGGTGCGAAAACCCGGGTCTGAGGAGGCTATGCCACATGAATCCGCCTGAACAGACGGGCCGCGCCACCGACGACGCGGAAGCCGGCACCTCCATGCGCCCCACCGGAGAGCCGGAACTGCGGACTGTCGCCATGCCGGCCGACGCCAATCCGTCGGGCGACATCTTCGGCGGCTGGGTGATGGCGCAGATGGACATCGCCGGCGGCATCGCTGCCAGTCAGCGCGCCCGCGGCCGGGTGGTGACGGCTGCCGTGGATGCCATGAGCTTCCGCAAGCCGGTGCGGGTAGGCGATGTGGTCAGCATCTATTGTTCCGCCGCCGGCCATGGCCGCAGTTCGATGCGCTTCCACGTCGCCACCTGGGTGCAGCGCCGGCGGACCACGCTGGCTGACGTGCACGAGGAACTGGTGACCGAGGCGGTGTTCACCTTCGTGGCGGTGGATGGCGAGGGTCGTCCGCGTCCGCTGCCCGATTGAGCAGCCCCGAAACCCGCGCCAGATCCTGATCGCGCCGCTGTTCCAGCACCGCCTGAAAGGCCGCGACCAGCGGCGGGGCGGTTTCGGCGGGCCTGCGCAGCAGCGTGGTCACGA
Organism: Tistrella bauzanensis; assembly: GCF_014636235.1. Taxonomy (NCBI): domain Bacteria; kingdom Pseudomonadati; phylum Pseudomonadota; class Alphaproteobacteria; order Geminicoccales; family Geminicoccaceae; genus Tistrella; species Tistrella bauzanensis. The sequence goes on along the minus strand of NZ_BMDZ01000096.1, from coordinate 6,157 downwards.
AGGGCAGGGCGGGCGCGAATTGTCTCAACACCAGCCCGTCGCTCAGAAAATCCAGCGCGGTCAGCGGGTTGACCACGCCGATGCCGATGCCTTGCGCCACCATGGCGCAGAGCGCTGAACTGGTCGGCGTCTCCACCAGCCCGTGCGGCACGACATCATGCGCGGTCAGCAACCGGTCCAGGCGCTGACGGTACGGGTCGACCGCGGCCAGCATCACCAGGCGATACCGGCTCAGATCCTGTGGTGAGACGCTCGCCTGCGCCGCCAGGGGATGGCCGGCCGGCATCACCGCCACCTCGTTGCAGGCGGTGAAGGCCTGTGTCTCCAGGCTCGACACATCCAGCTCATAGGCGGCGATCCCGATATCGACCGCGCGATTGCGGGTCGCCTTGATCACATCCGACGACAGCAGGGGCGTGACGGTCAGGCTGATGCCGGGATGGCGGCCAAGCAGATCGGCGATGGCGCGGGCCATGAAGCCCTGGGCAAAGGCCGGCAGGCAGCCGATGCGCAGGTGTCCGGTGCGGCGCCTGCGCAGATTTTCAGCCACCTGTGCGATGCGGTCCAGGCCGGCATAGCTGTCGCGCACCGTCTCGATCAGGTCGCGGGCCTCGGCCGTCGGCTCCAGCCGTCCGCGCACCCGGGCGAACAGCGTCAGGCCGGTGGCATCCTCAAGCTGCCGCAGCGACCGCGTCACCGCCGGCTGGGAGGTGTTCAGCACGCTGGCCGCCGCCGTCACCGTGCCGACGGTCATCACCGCCATGAAGGCGTCGAGCTGGCGCATGGCGATCTTCATCACGCGCGCTCCCATATCAGAAATGCATAGCCGGCCGTTATTTCGGCATTGGACCGATATAGCATGCAGCATGGATGATTCCGCCCGCAAGCCCTGAATACTGCGGGGATGGCAGGTGCCATGCCGTCGGAATAGCGAGCGAGACATCATGACGACGATCGAAACTGATACTACACCGGATAGCGGGCGCCGTGTGCCGCCGCTGGTGATGCCGGTTGCCGACGATACCCGCGGTATAGGCTGGGCGGTTCTGGCGGTGGTGCTGTTTGCGATGATCTTCATGTCGGGCAAGCTGGCCGGCGGGCTGGTGCCCGCGCTTCAGATCATGTGGCTGCGCTATCTGGGCGGGTTGATCACGGTGGTCATCACCATCAGCCTCGGCCGCCGCTGGCGCATGATGGGCACGCGACAGCCGGCCCTGCATGCCCTGCGTGCCGGGTGCGGCGGGCTGGGCGGGATGGCGGCCATCCATGCGGCAACGGCGATGCCGGTTACCAATGCCGCCGCGATCGGCCTGCTGGAAGGGCTGTTCACGGTGTGTCTGGGCGTGGTCCTGCTCCGCGAGCGGATGCCCCCCGCGCGCTGGGCCGGTGGCGCACTCTGTCTTGCCGGCGCCGTCGTCGTGGTGTTCGGCGGTGACGATGGTGTGCGGTTCACGCCAGCGATGTGGGCGCCCGCCCTGATCGCATTGGCAGGTGCGCTGCTGATTGCCGTCGAAAGCATCATGATCAAGACGCTGGCACGGTCGGAAACCCGGCTGGTGGTGCTGTTCTATGTCAACCTGTTCGGGGCCATGCTGCTGGGCGGACCGGCGCTGCTGGTCTGGGCACCGTTGCCGCCGCTCTGGCTGCTGGGCTTTCTGGCATTGGGGCCGGTGGCGATCATCGGTCAGACCTGCAACATTCAGGCCTACCGGCTGGCGGATGCCGCCACTCTGGGCCCGGTGCGCTACACCTGGATCGTCTTCAGTGCGCTGATCGGCTGGATGCTGTTCGCAGAGCAGCCGGGCCCGGCGACCCTTGCCGGCGGTGCGCTGATCCTGGCGGGCGGGATCTGGCTGGCCCGCAGTGGTCGCAGGCTGCGTCCCTGAAGAACACGTCCCGGCACGAATACCTCCGGAAACGCCGAGGCCGCCGTCTCGTTCCGAAGAACGAAGACGACGGCCCCGTCGGTCGACCGTCACCAGCAGATCACATCGCGAAGGCCCCCGCTCCTCGCTCTGCAACCCTTACGCCGGCGCGATCAAACACTCAGAGATCACACGCTGTAGTAGTTCTTGAACTCCACAGGATGCGGCGTGTGCTCCCAGTCATAGACCTCTTCCATCTTCAGCTCGATATAGGAATCGATCTGCTCGTCGGTGAACACGTCGCCCTTCTTCAGGAACTCACGGTCAGCGTCGAGAGCTGCCAGCGCTTCGCGCAGCGAGCCGCAGACGGTCGGAACGTCCTTCAGTTCCTCTGGCGGCAGGTCATAGAGATTCTTGTCCATCGCCTCGCCGGGATGGATCTTGTTCTCGATGCCGTCGAGGCCGGCCATCAGCATGGCCGAGAAGGACAGATAGGGGTTGGCGGTCGGATCCGGGAAGCGGACCTCGATGCGCTTGCCCTTGGGGCTCGCGACATAGGGGATGCGGATCGAGGCAGAGCGGTTGCGCGCCGAATAGGCGAGCAGCACCGGGGCCTCGAAGCCTGGGATCAGGCGCTTGTAGCTGTTGGTCGACGGGTTGGTGAAGGCATTCAGCGCCTTCGCATGCTTGATGATGCCGCCGATGTAATAGAGGCACATTTCCGACAGGTCGGCATAGCCCGACCCGGCGAAGAGGGGCTTGCCATCCCGCCAGATCGACTGGTGGGTGTGCATGCCCGAGCCGTTGTCGCCCGAGACCGGCTTCGGCATGAAGGTCACGGTCTTGCCGAAGGCATGGGCGACGTTGTGGACCACATACTTGTACTTCTGCACGCCATCGGCGGTTGCCGTCAGAGTGCCGAAGCCCGTGCCCAGCTCGTGCTGTGCGGGGGCGACCTCATGATGGTGCAGCACCGGGGTCATGCCCACGGCCTTCAGCTGCTCCAGCATCTCGCCACGAATGTCGGCTGCGCTGTCCACCGGCGGCACCGGGAAATAGCCGCCCTTGACCTTCGGACGATGGCCGGTATTGCCCTCGTCATAGCTGCGGCCGCTGTTCGAGGGCAGCTCCAGCTCGTCGACCTCGTAAGAGGCGCCGAACATGCCGACCTTGAAGCGGACATCGTCGAACAGGAAGAACTCCAGTTCGGGACCGAAATAGGCGGTGTCGCCCACGCCGGTATACTTCAGATAGGCTTCGGCACGCAGCGCGGTCGAGCGCGGATCGCGATCATAGCCCTGGCCGGTCGACGGCTCCAGCACGTCGCAGGTCACGACCAGGGTCGGCTGTGCTGCAAAGGGGTCGATGAACACGGTCGAGCAGTCGGGCATCAGGATCATGTCCGACTCGTTGATCGCCTTCCAGCCCGAGATCGACGAACCGTCGAACATCACGCCGTCGGCGAAGGTGCCCTCGTCCACCGCCTCGGCATAATAAGTGGTGTGCTGCCACTTACCGCGCGGGTCGGTGAAACGGAAATCGACAAACTTGATTTCGTTTTCTTTGATCTGTTCAAGGACAGTCTTCGCGTCCGACATTTTCTATCCTGCCTGTTGCATGGCTTGGCTGGACTGCGGTGGTCCCGGGCACTCTCTGAAACGAGACGGCACAAGGACACACCAACCGTTCGGCCCGCCGTCAGGCGTCTGCGGGGGCAGGCCGAGAACTCAAGCATAGGGCACCGTTTGTCTGCGGTGCAGGTAAATNCGACGGTGATGGCTTCATCCGCGACGGTGATGGCTTCATCCGCGACGGTGATGGCTTCATCCGCGACGGTGATGGCTTCATCCGCGACGGTGATGGCTTCATCCGCGACGGTGATGGCTTCATCCGCGACGGTGATGGCTTCATCCGCGACGGTGATGGCGGAAGCTGGCCCGGCCGTCAGGTGACGCGGGGGTCAGAGCGCGTCGTTGCCGCGCTCACCCGTGCGGATGCGGATCGCATCCTCGACCGGGGTGACAAAGATCTTGCCGTCGCCGATCCGGCCGGTATGGGCAGCCTGCTGGATGGCCTCGATCGCCCGCTCGACCTGCGCATCGCCGACCACGATCTCGATCTTCACCTTCGGGAGAAAATCGACGACATATTCGGCGCCACGGTACAGCTCGGTGTGACCCTTCTGGCGCCCGAAGCCCTTGGCCTCGGTCACGGTCATGCCCTGAAGGCCGATCTCGTGCAGCGCCTCCTTCACCTCGTCGAGCTTGAACGGCTTGATGATGGCTTCGATTTTCTTCATCTCGGCGGCTACTCTCGTCAGTCGCGCGCATGGGCCGGAACAACCGGGCCGGCCGTGGTCATGATCGCGTCGTCATGAACCGGGCGTCAAGGTCCGGGGCGGGGGTGTCGGTTGCGCGCGGTCGCGCCGTGCCGTCACCGGCAGGTGGCGCGCACCACCCACACCGACAATCGTTTGCACGGAGCGTGCCAGTTTGTCCAAGTCTCTGGTACATCATGGACAATGCCTCAAATGCCCTGAATGCAGGCCGAGACTAGCAGGATTGGTGGCTAAAAGACAGGCACAGACTGCCTAAATCACAGGCAGGGGTGCCAGCATCTGTGCAGCGCCCTTGTCGCCCCCGGTGGCTTCTGCGATCCTGCGACTTCAGGCTTTCGTCAATCCAACCGGCGATTGAAATATATCGGGTTCGGGCTTCAGCAGGAAAACACCGTGCAGTTCGCCAATCAGATCCTCTCAGGCTATGGCACAACCATCTTCACCGTGATGAGCGCGTTGGCGCAGGAACACGGCGCCGTCAATCTGGGGCAGGGCTTCCCCGATTGGGAGGGGCCGGAAGAGGTCCGCCGCATCGCGGCCGAGGGATTGATGAACGGCTATAACCAATACCCGCCGATGGCCGGTATTCCGGAGCTGCGCCGTGCGGTGGCGGCCCATGACCGCCGCTTCTATGGCATGGATGTCGATCCGATGCGCGAGGTGATCATCACCTCGGGGGCCACCGAGGCGTTGGCCGCCGCCCTGCTGGGCCTGCTCAATCCCGGCGACGAGGTGGTGCTGATCGAGCCGCTTTATGACAGCTATCTGCCGATCGTTCAGCTGGCTGGCGCTGTGCCGCGGCTGGTGCGGGTGGAGCCGCCGTTATGGGATCTGCCGCGCGCGGCGCTGGCGGCGGCATTCGGCCCCAAGACCCGTATGCTGGTGATGAATTCGCCGATGAATCCGACCGGCAAGGTGTTCAGCGATGACGATCTGGCCTTCATCGCCGATCTTGTGAAGGCGCATGACGCGATCGCGGTCTGCGACGAGGTGCATGAGCATCTGGTGTTCGACGGCCGCCGGCACACGCCGCTGATGACCCTGCCGGGGATGCGGGAGCGCACAGTCCGCATTGGCTCGGCCGGCAAGACCTTTTCGCTGACCGGCTGGAAGGTCGGCTATCTGGTGGCGGATGCGCCGATCGCGGCGGCGCTCGGTCGGGCACACCAGTTTCTCACCTTCACCACGCCGCCGAACCTGCAGCAGGCGGTGGCGCACGGGCTGTCGATGGATCGCAGCTATTTCGACGATCTGGCCGCCGGCCTGGCCGCCAAGCGCGATCTTCTGTCCGATGGCCTGCGCCGGGTGGGCTTCGATGTGCTGAAGGCGGACGGCACCTATTTCATCGGCGCCGATATCCGGCCGCTGGTCGGCGAGATGGACGATGCCGAGTTCAGCCGCCGACTGACGATCGAGGCCGGCGTCACCTGCCTGCCGTTCAGTGCCTTCTATCAGGCGGGCGATATCCGCAACTTCGTCCGCTTCTGCTTCTGCAAGCGGGAAAGCGTGCTGGAAGAGGCCGTTGGCCGTCTGGAGCGGTTCTTTGCCGCCGGTGGCTTCACCCGCGCCGATGTGCAAACTGCGGCTGTCGGCGCATAAAGCCCTTGACCGGCAGGGCCGCGGCATATTAGAGAAGCGGCACTTCGGTGGCGGGTGTAGCTCAGTTGGTTAGAGCGCCAGATTGTGGCTCTGGAGGCCGTGGGTTCAATTCCCATCACTCGCCCCATTCCCCCTCATGGGTCACCATGATGCGGACGGACTGAACCGGAGACGGTATGATGCAGACGGCGCGGCCCTGCCAGGGTTCGCGCCGTTTGTCGTTCGGGTCTGGCCAGTGATCGGGATGATCAACGGTCGACATTCAGCCGGATTAGCATTACAGTTGCGTATTTCCTAAAGTTCTGAATCAATGGGTAACCATGATTCGGAGGGTCATGGAATGTCTGGTTCGCTT
>NZ_BMDZ01000095.1 GCF_014636235.1 Tistrella bauzanensis | reverse complement strand
GTGGAAGCCTGTTGAATCACGACAAACTACCGAGCGCCACAGATTCCGATCACCGCGTTAACCTGAACTCGTTGCCCTGGGTTCGCGGAAACCGCCTTTTTTCAGGTGTGATATCAGGGTATTAGTGGGGGGTGAGTCGCTCCCTTCGCGGGGGCGTGAATTGAAACGGCCGTCGCCGTCTCGACACTGGCGAGTTGCTGGGTCGCTCCCTTCGCGGGGGCGTGAATTGAAACGCGCTCAATCCACGCGCCTGTCGCCGCATCCCAAGTCGCTCCCTTCGCGGGGGCGTGAATTGAAACCCCGTTGGGATAGGCGTCGTCATACACGCCCGACGTCGCTCCCTTCGCGGGGGCGTGAATTGAAACAAATTGCAATGACCGGAATCAATTCCATGGGCGGTCGCTCCCTTCGCGGGGGCGTGAATTGAAACCAGTGTGAGGTTGTGGCGCTGCTCGACATCGCGTCGCTCCCTTCGCGGGGGCGTGAATTGAAACCAATTCAAGAGTTCGGCGAAGACCTACTTTGTCGAGTCGCTCCCTTCGCGGGGGCGTGAATTGAAACTGGATCGCGCCACCCAGACGCGGTTGACCCCGCCAGTCGCTCCCTTCGCGGGGGCGTGAATTGAAACGAGTATCAGTCCGGTCGTGCGGGTCATGTCCCGAGGTCGCTCCCTTCGCGGGGGCGTGAATTGAAACAGGGATTGATTTTGAAGGTCTCTCTGGCAGAAGGTCGCTCCCTTCGCGGGGGCGTGAATTGAAACCAGTGGACCGGTGCCGGGTGGCACGGGATCACTGGTCGCTCCCTTCGCGGGGGCGTGAATTGAAACCCGGACTTGGCTACCTTGATCCGCCAGACGGCGGTCGCTCCCTTCGCGGGGGCGTGAATTGAAACAAGCGTCGTCAAATTGAAGCGGCTCGGCTTGTCCGTCGCTCCCTTCGCGGGGGCGTGAATTGAAACGCTAGACGCGGTCAACCGCGCGGCCAACCTGGGACGTCGCTCCCTTCGCGGGGGCGTGAATTGAAACATGCGTCACCACCCTCTGCACCCTCTGCCGGTTGTCGCTCCCTTCGCGGGGGCGTGAATTGAAACGACCGATGCTCGTCAGCAGCAGGCGCTGAGCAGCGTCGCTCCCTTCGCGGGGGCGTGAATTGAAACGGGCGGCCGCCGCCTCAGTCGCGGTGGTGCCCGGGTCGCTCCCTTCGCGGGGGCGTGAATTGAAACAGACACTCCCCCGCCGCCGCAGGTTGGCCACAGCGGTCGCTCCCTTCGCGGGGGCGTGAATTGAAACTGGCTGAGACGCTTCTGGACCCTGACGAGATCTGGTCGCTCCCTTCGCGGGGGCGTGAATTGAAACGCGGCAGGCGAGCCGGATATCGCACCGGCGGATGGTCGCTCCCTTCGCGGGGGCGTGAATTGAAACACCGCAGCGGCTCCGGCAGAGGGGGGCGAAACTGGTCGCTCCCTTCGCGGGGGCGTGAATTGAAACGGCGACCTCCCGGGGGTCAGCCGCCTCGGCAAACGTCGCTCCCTTCGCGGGGGCGTGAATTGAAACGCGCCACCCCCGGCGCTTCACGGTTTCGACATCGTCGCTCCCTTCGCGGGGGCGTGAATTGAAACCGGATGGTCCGGCCATCTGGCCCACCCACCCAATGTCGCTCCCTTCGCGGGGGCGTGAATTGAAACATCGACACCTGCGCGATGTGGTCTCGGGCCTACGGTCGCTCCCTTCGCGGGGGCGTGAATTGAAACGGCGCCGAGGTGCTGGATCCGGTCTCGAACCGTCGTCGCTCCCTTCGCGGGGGCGTGAATTGAAACGACGTGGCGCTCGCCGCGGCTGGCGACGCCGGCAGTCGCTCCCTTCGCGGGGGCGTGAATTGAAACCATCGCCTTCAGGGCCTCGATCACGGTCGAGGCCGTCGCTCCCTTCGCGGGGGCGTGAATTGAAACTTGAGGCGCAGCCTCAAGTCGTCAGCTATGGGCGTCGCTCCCTTCGCGGGGGCGTGAATTGAAACCGTGTACATCCGCACCACTCAGGGGTGGGACTATTGTCGCTCCCTTCGCGGGGGCGTGAATTGAAACAGGCCATCGAAGCCAACGAGGTCGTTGGCATCGAGTCGCTCCCTTCGCGGGGGCGTGAATTGAAACAAGAAGCAGACGGCAACAGATGGCACGCCCTGGGGTCGCTCCCTTCGCGGGGGCGTGAATTGAAACAGATCTGCCGCCGACGGCCCCGTCCGAGCGCTTGGTCGCTCCCTTCGCGGGGGCGTGAATTGAAACGCCGCCCGGCATGCCTGTTCGGTCGGTGCTGCAGTCGCTCCCTTCGCGGGGGCGTGAATTGAAACGATTTCGAAGACGGAAATGGTCCTGTACCGGCAGGTCGCTCCCTTCGCGGGGGCGTGAATTGAAACACGCGGCACGGCCGGCTCAACGGGCGCCTCGGGCGTCGCTCCCTTCGCGGGGGCGTGAATTGAAACCCGGAGCTTTCGGACTTGATTCGGGTGACGGCGGGTCGCTCCCTTCGCGGGGGCGTGAATTGAAACTTCTCCTCCCGCGTCGCGAACATGCGTTCTCTGGTCGCTCCCTTCGCGGGGGCGTGAATTGAAACCCCCGGGTCTCACCGAGGGACCGGCCAAGCAGGGTCGCTCCCTTCGCGGGGGCGTGAATTGAAACACCACCGACGAATGCGGGACAGTTCGGGGCGCGATGTCGCTCCCTTCGCGGGGGCGTGAATTGAAACTGATGTCGCGCCTTGGGTGCCCGGTTTCCTCGCCGGTCGCTCCCTTCGCGGGGGCGTGAATTGAAACGGCGCGCTTTCACCACCGACGAATGCGGGACAGGTCGCTCCCTTCGCGGGGGCGTGAATTGAAACCGAAATGCAGGCGCTTGAGGCAACGAATGTCTCGGGTCGCTCCCTTCGCGGGGGCGTGAATTGAAACGGTGCCGGTCGCGGACTGCCACGGCGCCGGGGGCGTCGCTCCCTTCGCGGGGGCGTGAATTGAAACTGGCCCCGCCGGCCGCGCACCACCGACAGCACGCGTCGCTCCCTTCGCGGGGGCGTGAATTGAAACCCAGGCGATCATTGCCGCCTCACAGGCGGCCAGACGTCGCTCCCTTCGCGGGGGCGTGAATTGAAACCACGGCCTGATTGGCGGCGCCAGTGCGGGCTTGGTCGCTCCCTTCGCGGGGGCGTGAATTGAAACCTCGGGATTAATCAGGCCCGCAGGGCCTGCAAACGTCGCTCCCTTCGCGGGGGCGTGAATTGAAACCTTGCGCGCTCAATGTCCGGTGTTGACGCGCAAGTCGCTCCCTTCGCGGGGGCGTGAATTGAAACCCTGCTTATCGGGCTTTGCGGCGCCGGATGCAGGGTCGCTCCCTTCGCGGGGGCGTGAATTGAAACGGTGGTGTGCTGGGCGGCGGATTGCATGCCGGCGGTCGCTCCCTTCGCGGGGGCGTGAATTGAAACCGCATCCATAAGTCGAGGTGGCGTCTGTCCCATGTCGCTCCCTTCGCGGGGGCGTGAATTGAAACACGCGCGGCCGATCCCCGGCCGATCGTGGCAAGTCGCTCCCTTCGCGGGGGCGTGAATTGAAACAGGGAAAAAGCCGAACAAGGAGACGGTAAATGAAAGTCGCTCCCTTCGCGGGGGCGTGAATTGAAACGCCGTCTGATGGAGGTCTAATCATGAGCTACAACGGTCGCTCCCTTCGCGGGGGCGTGAATTGAAACATCTCGATCCGGTTTGCCGGGTCCATTGGCCGTCGCTCCCTTCGCGGGGGCGTGAATTGAAACATCAAGGGCGGCCGTCGGCAGGCCGTCCGCCGAGTCGCTCCCTTCGCGGGGGCGTGAATTGAAACCTGGCGACCTGCGCCCGCCCTCGCCCCTACGTTGTCGCTCCCTTCGCGGGGGCGTGAATTGAAACTTGGTCATTGTCCGGTCCTCAATTGAGCCGGACGGTCGCTCCCTTCGCGGGGGCGTGAATTGAAACCTCATTCACATCCGTCGTGTAGAGGGTGATGGGGTCGCTCCCTTCGCGGGGGCGTGAATTGAAACCATCGGTCTCGCTTTCAGTTGTTATGCATATGCACGTCGCTCCCTTCGCGGGGGCGTGAATTGAAACAGTGACCATCCACACCGGCGCCGTGGTGGCGCCGTCGCTCCCTTCGCGGGGGCGTGAATTGAAACTGGAGCGCTGTGTTCAACGGATTAGGCTGTCGGGTCGCTCCCTTCGCGGGGGCGTGAATTGAAACGTCTGCCACGTCTTCCGCAAGCGCAGTGCCGGACGTCGCTCCCTTCGCGGGGCGTGAATTGAAACGCTGTTACGGAGACACTGTTTGGCTTCCGGTAGTTGTCGCTCCCTTCGTGGGAGCGTGAATTGTAACCGGCCGAGGTTCTCCATCACCTCTTCGATGCGCGGCGGCTTCCGTCGCGGCGAAGCGACTTGCGCCGGAAACAGACCCGGACCGGCTCCCGCCTCACCGACACCCAGCCAGCCGGCTCGTGGTGAGATAACGGGTCAGGTGGCGCGCGCCATCGGCCGCTTGGGTGAGGTGGCGGCTTCGGTCGGCGGGGGGCGTGTCGGGGTCGTTGGCGATCGCGATTGAGAGACCCACGGCGTAGGCCTGGAAGGCGGCGCCGGCTGCGGAGCGCGGTGTGCGGGCAAGTGCCTGCGCAACGACTGCGTTGCGCAGCACATCCAGCGCCAGGGACAGATCGGCGTCGGGTGCGTCGGCAGCCCAGGTCGCCATGATCTGATCGTCCAGGATTGCCCAATCGGCCGCGAGGGATGACACCGGGCAAGGGGCATCCGATGCCGGGATTGCGGCGTTGCGGGCCGACGTGGCACTGCCGGGTGCCTTACCGGCGGCAATGACATCGGAATCGATCATCGGCGGAACCTCGCGATCACGCGGTGGCATGATGGCCGGAGCGGCTTGCGTCGTGGCGGACGCTGGTCCGCTCTTTTATGAGAGTATTTAGAGACGTGACTATAGTCCGTGGTTTTATCGTCCGCAAGGCCGGTAGCTTCGGGCATGACCGCCGCCGAACGGGTTGCCCGCAATATCCGCCGCTACCGTGTCCGCCAAGGGCTCTCGCAAGAGGCTTTGGCGGTCGACGCGGCTATTGACCGCACCTATGTCAGCCGGCTGGAGCGGCAGGCGGAGAATCCGACAGTCGCGGTCCTCGATCGCCTCGCCCGCGCACTGGGCTGCGATATTCGCGACCTGTTCGACGATCCCGGCCCTGATGACGTGCCGACGCTGCCCAACGGTCGCAAAAAGACGACACGCTGACGACAACCGTCATCCCCCCAAAACCCAGGGGGCCCACGGGGGCCTTCGGCCCCCGTGCCTCTTCCCGCTTCGTCCCGCGTCCTGCCCCCCGCCCGCGTCCTCCGTCGCCGGCCCGGATCAGTCCGGCCAGCGTTTATGGACCCAGAACCACAGATCGGGGCGGGCGCGGATCCAGTTTTCCAGGCGGGTGTTGACCAGCCGGGCCAGGCGGTCGGCGGTCTGGTCGGGGGTTTCGCCGGGCAGGGGGGTTGGTTCGATGGGGGGGTCGATGATCACGCGGAAGCGGGGGCCGTGCAGGCGTTCGACGCGGGCGGTGACCAGTGGCGCGTTGAAGCGGACGGCGAATTCGGTGTGGGCGGTGGTCGACATGGCGTCGCGGCCGAAGAACGGCAGGGCGGTGCCGGTGTTGAGTTTCTGGTCGATCAGCAGCGCCAGATGGCCGCCGGCCTTGAGGCGCTTGATGATCTCGCGGGCGGTGCGGGCACCTTTGGGCAGGAAATCGGTGGCGCCGCCGGCGCGGTGGCGCGAGGCCTGGATGAGTTGTTCGACGGCGGTGTCGTTGGCGGCGCGATAGACCTGGGTGAGTTCGATACCCTGTTGCGTGGCGACCAGAGAGGCCAGTTCCCAGTTGCCGAAATGGCCAGAGACGAAGATGCCGGGGCGGTTGTCGTCGCGGACGGTGAACACATGCTCGCCGCCGATCACCTCCACCCGGTCGGGGTCGGCGCCGGTGCAGTCGAAGCGGTCGAGATGCACCACTTCAAAGGCGGTGCGGCCCAGATTGTCCCACATGCCGCGCAGGATGGCCTCGATTGCCGGTGCGTCGAGATCGGGGAAGGCGCGGGCGATGTTGCGGCGGGCGATGCGGCTGACCTTGATCCGCGGCCCGATGGTGCGGGCGAGCCAGGCGCCGGTGGCCGAGGCCCGTTCCAGGCCGATCATGCGGGCGAAGCCGAAGGCCGCGCGCGCGCCCAGGCTTTCCAGCCAGCGGCGCGGGGTCATCGGCGGGGTCTCATAGGCCGGCGTGGTGGTCGCAGGGCTGTTGGTCGCGCCGGGGCTGCCGGTTGCGGTGGGTTTGTGGTCGGAAGCGGTCATCTGCGGCGTCCGTGGCCATCCTCGCGCCCGGCATGGCCATCGAGCACCGAGGGCCGGCCGGGGGCCGGGTCGGGGCGGGGGCTGCGCGGGTCGATGCGGTCGAGCAGACGGTCGAGCGGGTCGGCATCCAGCCATTCCAGGCTGATGGTCAGGTAGTCGACCAGATCGCGGGCTTCGGGGGGCAGGCGCACCAGATCCTTTTCGGTGGTGACGAGCACGGCATCCATGCGATGCGCCACTTCCACCAGCCGGGCGATTTCATCGGGGGCATAGGGGTGGTGGTCGGGAAAGGACCAACTGCCGGCGATGCGGCAGCCGATGGCGCGCAGCGTGTCGAAGAACTTCTCAGGCCGGCCGATGCCGGCGAAGGCCACGACCTTGCGGTTGCGCAGCCGGCGGGTTTCGGGGCCGGGCACGGTGACGGCGCGCAGCACCGGCCGGTCGAAGGGCAGGCGGGCGGCGACATCGACGCTGTCTTCGCCCACCACCACCACGCCATCGGCGCGCGCCAGCCCCTGGGCCAGCGGTTCGCGCAAGGGGCCTGCCGGCATCACCCGGCCATTGCCGAAGCCATAGCCGCCATCGACCACGATCAGCGACAGATCCTTGATGATCGCGGGGTTCTGGAAGCCATCATCCAGAATGACGATATCGGCGCCGGCGGCGGCGGCGGCGCGCGCGCCGGCCACCCGGTCGCGCGCCACCCAGGTCGGCAGGCGGCGGGCGATCAGCAGCGCCTCGTCGCCGACCTGATCGGCGCGGTGGGCGATGGGGTCGACCAGGGTGGGGCCGCGAACGCTGCCGCCATAGCCGCGCAGCACCACATGCGGCCGGCGGCCGCGGGCGCGCAGCCGGTCGGCGATGGCCAGGGCGGTGGGGGTCTTGCCGGCGCCGCCGGCGGTGAGGTTGCCCACGCACAGCACCGGCACCCCGGCATTGGCCGGGCGCACCGCCAGCCGGCGGATGCTGCCCGCCAGACGGAAGATCAGGGTCAGCGGCGCCAGCGCCGCGATCAACAGGCGGTCGAGCGTGGTTGGGTCGCGTCCCCAGAATTCCGGTGCCTTCACGAGACCTCTCCTGATGCCGCGGGGGCGGCTGTGGCCGGATCGACCAGCGGCAGAACCGCCGCCACGATCCGGGCAAGCCCGGCGGAGCCTTCGGCGGCGACGCTGCCCGCTGCCGCGGCCAGATCGTTGCGTGCCGCCGGATCGGCCAGCAGGCGGGCCACCGCATCGGCCAACCCGGCCGCATCGGCCACCACCAGCATGGCGCCGGCGGTCCGGAAGCGGGCGGCGAGGCTGGCGAAATTGCCCAGATGCGGGCCGGTCAGGATGGCAGCGCCCAGCCGCGCCGGTTCCAGCAGGTTATGCCCGCCCACCGGCACAAGCGAGCCTCCTATAAACGTGATGGCGATTGCGCGGAAAAAAACCCCCAACTCGCCCAATGTATCGGCGAGATACAGATCGGTCGCGGCATCGGGCAGCGCGCTGGTGGCGCGGCGGGTGACGGTGAAGCCGGCGGCCTCGGCCTCGGCGGCGATGGCGGCGCCCCGCTCGGGATGGCGGGGCACGATCACGGTCAGCAGATCGGGATAGGCGGCGCGCAGGCGAAGGGCTGCGGCCAGAACCAGCGCTTCCTCGCCCGGATGGGTGCTGGCGGCCAGCCAGACCGGCCGGCCGGCGATGGCGGCCACCAGCGCGTCCAGCACCACCGGATCGGCCGGCAGCGGCTCGGCCGCGTCCTTCAGATTGCCGGGGGCCGCGACCGGGCGGCCCAGCACGGCCTGAAACCGGGCGGCGCTGTCGTCATCCTGGGCCAGCAGCGGCCGGAAGCCGCCGATCAGCCGCCGGGCCAGCCCCGGCATCGCCACCCAGCGCCGGGCAGAGGTCGCCGACATCCGGGCATTGACCAGGGCGCGGGGGATCTGGCGCCGGTCCAGCCCGTCGAGCAGGTTGGGCCAGATCTCGCTTTCCACGAACAGGGCGGCATCGGGGCGCCAGTGGGTCAGGAACCGGTCGACCGCCTGGGGGGTGTCGACGGGCGCGAACTGGTGCAGCGCGCCGGGGCCCAGCCGGTCGGCCATCAGCCGGGCCGATGTGACGGTGCCGGTGGTGACCAGGAAGTGGACGGCCGGGCTTGACATGGCGGCGCGCAGGCGGTCGATCAGCGGCAGCAGCGACAGGCTTTCGCCGACGCTGGCGCCATGCAGCCAGATCAGCCGGCCATCGGGCCGGGGCAGGCCGGCATGGCCCAGCCGTTCCGGCCAGCGGCTGTCATGCTCGCGGCCCTGGCGGCGGCGGCGGTCCAGATGCCGGGCGACCAGCGGCGCGCCGATCCGGGCGATGCCGCGATAGACGCCCAGGGCGATGCCGGCCCCGGTCATGGCGCGGCATCCTGCGCGGATGGCGGCGGTGGCAGGGGCAGCGGCTCATGCCCGGTCAGGCGGTCGGCCTCGGCGGTGATCCGGTTCAATTCATCCTCGATCGCCTGACGGGCGTGGTCGAGTGCCGCGGCATCGGCATCGCGGGCGACATGGATGGGCTCGCCCCAGATGAACACGCCGCGGCTGAACGGCATCGGCACCATGAACCGGTCCCAGGTGCCCAGCAGGCGCCTGCGGCGCAGGCCCACCGCCGCCGGGATCACCGGCACGCCCGCCAATTTGGCGATGCTGGCGATGCCGCCGCTGGCGCGCTGGCGGGGGCCGCGCGGCCCGTCGGGGGTGACGCCGGCATATTGGCCGGCGCGGATCGCCTTGACCATCTGGCGCAGGGCCGCGGCACCGCCCTTCGACGATGATCCGGCGATCGATCCCAGGCCGAAATGGGCGATGGTGTCGGCGATCAGCCGGCCGTCGCGATGCTGGCTGATCAGCATGTTCATCGGCACCCCCGCCCGCCAGACATAGGGCATCATCAGCAGCCGGCCATGCCAGAAGGCCAGAATGAACGGCTGGCCATTGTCCCAATGGGCATTGGCGGGGCCGGCGCCGATCACCTGAAAGCGGCCGGTGGCATGGGCCAGCCGGATATAGGCGGCGGCCAGCCGGCAGGCGAGGCGCTGCGCGGTTTCGCTTTTCAGCCAGCGTTTGATCAGCCCGGCCATCGGGTCAGCGGCCCGGCGCTGGGGGTGAGGCGGTGGAGCTGTCGGCGGCCGCTGGTTCGGCGGCGTCGCCATGATCGGCGAATTGCAGCGCGTGCAGCCGGGCATAGGCGCCGCCGGCGGCGATCAGCTCGCTGTGGCTGCCCTGTTCGATCACCCGGCCGCGATCCATCACGCAGATCAGATCGGCATCGATGATCGTCGACAGCCGGTGGGCGACGACCAGCACGGTGCGGCCGGCCATCAGCCGGGCCAGCGCGTCCTGCACCGCGCGTTCGCTTTCGGTATCCAGCGCCGATGTCGCTTCGTCGAGCAGCAGGATCGGGGCGTTCTTCAGCATGGCACGGGCGATGGAAATCCGCTGCCGCTGGCCACCCGACAGGTTGGATCCATGCTCGCCGACCAGGGTGTCATAGCCCTGCGGCAGCCGGGTGATGAAGTCATGGGCGGCGGCATCGCGGGCGGCGGCCTCGACCTCGGCATCGCTGGCATCGGTGCGGCCATAGCGGATATTGGCGGCGACCGTGTCGTTGAACAGCGTCACCTCCTGCGAGACCAGGGCGATGGCGGCGCGCAGCGACGACAGGGTGACGGCGCGGATATCGGCGCCGTCGATGGTCAGCCGGCCGCCATCCAGGTCGTAGAAGCGCGGGATCAGGTTGATGACGGTGGATTTTCCGGCGCCGGAGGCGCCCACCAGCGCCACCCGCCGGCCGGCCGGCACGTCGAGCGTCAGGCCGTCGAGTGCCGGCGCGCCCTCGCCATAGGTGAAGCGGGCATCCTCGAACCGGATGGCACCGCGCACCGGGCCGCCGGTCAACTCGGTCAGCGGCCGGGCGCCGGGGGCGTCGGTGATGCGCACCGGCATGTCGATCAGCTCGAACACCCGGTGGGCGGCGGCCAGCCCCTCTTGAAGATTGGCGTTCAGATTGGCGAGCGTCTTGGCCGGGCGATAGGCCATCAGCAGGGCGGTGACGAACGAGAAGAAGGCGCCGGGCGTGGTTTCGCCCGCCACCACCTGCGCGCCGCCATAGAAGATCACCAGCCCCACGGCGACACCGCCCAGGGTTTCCATGATCGGCGAGGCGGCGGCACGGATGCGCTCGGCCTTGCCGGTCAGGCGATAGATCTCCTCGACCGTGCGGCCCATGCGGCGGCCTTCATAGGCCTCCATGCCATAGGCCTTGACGTGGCGGGCGCCCAGGAAGGTTTCCTCAAGGATGCCGGTCAGCCGCCCCACCTGATCCTGCGCGCGATCCGACACCTTGCGCATCCGCCGGCCCAGCCTGGAGATGGGCAGAATGGCGATCGGGAACACCACGAAGGCGATGATCGCCAGCAGCCAGTCCTGCCAGAACATCAGCCCGACCAGGAAGATCACGGTCAGGCTTTCCTTGGCCAGACTGGTCATGGCGGCGGCGGCGGATTTGCGCACCAGTTGCACGTCATGGGTGAAGCGCGCGATCAGCCGCCCGGCGCCGGTCTGGTGGAAGAAGGCGAGGTCGGCGCTCATCAGTCGGCTGTACATCCGGTGCTGAAGATCGGCGACCACGCGCGTGCCCAGGCGCTCCATCAGCACCCGCTCGACATAGGTGGCGAAGCCGTTGATCGCGGCCAGCGCCAGCACGGCGGCCGGCACCAGCAGCAGCATGGTTTCGTCGCGCTTCAGGAACACGTCATCCAGCACCGGCTGCATCAGCCAGGCATTGGCGGCGGTGGCGGCGGCGGTGACCACCATCGCCACCACCGCCAGTGCGATCCGCCGCCAATAGGGCTTCAGATGCTCCCGCGACAGGCGCGCGACCAGCGCCTTGCTGGTGGGGGCACCGGCGGGCAGGGGCGATGACTTCCGGCGACGCGACATGGGGTGCGGTGGGTTCCGTTGAAGGCGGTGATGCGGCGGATGCAGGTTCAAGGCCAGTGCAGGTTCAAGGCCAGACGGCCGATCCTCAATCCAGCGGTTCTACGCCAGCCACGGCGACGGTGCCAGCCGGATCGCTGCCAAGCCGTATCATCAGCGCCGCATGCAGGGCGGGGTTGGCGGCGATCAGCGACGGGTGCTCGGTGCTGTCGGGTCGGGCATAGACCAGATCGCGGCCCAGGGCATCGGTCATCCGGCCGCCGGCCTCGGCGATCATCAGATCGGCGGCGGCGATGTCCCAGTCGTTCTTGGGGCGCAGCGACACCGCCGCGTCGAAACGCCCGGCCGCGACCAGCGCCAGCTTATAGGCGATCGAGCCCAGCGCGATGACGGCGCTGCCGTCCAGCCCCGGCCCCCAGCGCTTTTCCTGCAATTCCCGGCGCGAGACCAGCAGCCGTGCCGCCATCGGGTCGGCCTCCGACGCCACCCGGCAGGCGGCGCCGTTCATCCGGAAGCCGGTGCCGGCGGCGGCCTCGAAGAACTCGCCCGTGGCCGGGTTGAACACCTGCGCCAGCACCGGCCGGCCGGCTTCGACCAGCGCCACCGAGATGGTGAATTCCGGCCGGCCGTCCAGAAAGGCGCGGGTGCCGTCGATCGGGTCGACCACCCACACCCGCGGCCGGGCGCGTTCCGACAGATGGGCGACGCTTTCCTCCGACAGCCAGCCATAGCCGGGGCGGGCGTGCAGCAGGTGGTCGCGCAGCACGGTGTCGACCGCGATGTCGACCTCGCTGACCGGGTTGTCGCCGCCCTTGTCCCAGTTGACCGGCGATTTGCAGAACGCTTCCATGGCGATACGGCCGCCGGTGCGCAGGGCGCGCTCCAGCAGCATGCGGTCGTCCAGCAGATCGGGGCTCAGGCTGCCTTCCGGCAGGGCGTGCAGGCTGTCGGTCATGAAGCGGGCTGTCTCCCTCCGGCGGTTGGTCTGCCCGGGTTATGCATTGGTGTTCGGGTCATGCATCGGTGTGGCTCAGGCGCCGGCGACGGTCAACCCCTCCACCGCCAGCGACGGCGCATCGGTGCCGCTGCGGAATTCCAGGTCCGATGCCGGGCGGATCGACATCAGCATATCCTGAAACCGGCCGGCGACGGTGATCTCGTTGACCGGATAGGCGATCTCGCCATTCTCGATCCAGAAGCCGGCGACACCCTGGCTGAAATCGCCGGTGACGATATTGACGCCCGATCCCATCAGTTCGTCGACCAGCAGCCCGGTGCCGATCTCGCGGATCAGGTCGGCGCGGCTGATCTCGCCCGGTGCCAGATACAGATTGCTCGATGCCGGGCTTGGCGCCGATCCGGCCCCGCGTGCGGCATGGCCGGTGGTCTTCAGGCCAAGCTGGCGGGCGGAGCGGCAATCGAGCAGCCAGCTTTTCAGCACGCCGCCCTCGACCACGGTCAGCGTGCCGCCGGCGATGCCCTCGCCGTCGAAGGGGTGAGAGGCGGGGGCGCGGTGGCGGAACGGGTCGTCGATGATGGTGAAGGCGTCGCTGGCGATCTTCTCGCCCATGCGGTCCTTCAGGAAGCTGGTGCCGCGCGCGACCGCGGCGCCGTTGACCGCCGAGGCGATGGCGCTGACCATCACCCGCGACACCCGGCGGTCGAAGATCACCGGCACCCGCGCGGTTTTGGGCCGGCGCGGCGACATGCGCTCAACCGTGCGCTCGCCGGCGGTGCGGCCGACGGTGGCGATGTCGTCGAGATCTTCGACGAAGCGCTTCGAGGTGTAGTCATGGCCGCGCACCATGTTCAGCCCCTCGCCCGCGATGGTGCTGGCGCCGACGGTGAAGCGGCTGGTGCGATAGGCGCCGCGGAAACCGTTCGAGGCGGCGAGGGCGATCATCATATGGGATTGCGAGGCGCTGGCGCCCTCGGAATTGGTCACCCCCGGCACGGCACGGGCGGCCTCCTCGCAGGTCTCGGCCCAGCCCAGAAGCTGTTCGGCGGTGAACTCGGTGGGGTCATAGATGTCCAGCGCCGGGATGTCGCGGGCGATCTGGTCGGGGTCGGCCAGGCCGGCGAACCGGTCTTCGGGCACGGCATTGGCCATGGCGACGGCGCGTTCGGCCAGGGCATCCAGGCTTTCGGGCCGCAGATCGGCGGTGGAGACGATCGCCTGCCGGCGCCCGACCAGCACCCGCAGGCCCAGATCGCCGCCATCCGACCGGGTCAGTTCCTCGATCTTGCCCAGCCGGCGCTGCACCGACAGGGCCTTGCCGTCGATCCTGAGCGCATCGGCGCTGTCGGCACCGGCGCGTTTGGCGCGGGCGATCAGGTCGTCGAGCAGGTCGAGTGCGTTTCCAAGTTCGGTATCGGCCATCTGGTCCTCGCGGGTGGTGCGGCACGGGTCGGCGCCGCCGGATCGGGCGGCCGGGGCGGAGCCTGCCCCGATGCCGCCCGCCCCGACGCCGTAAGCCCTGGATATGGGGCGACGTGCCGCCGAACACCAGCGCCGGAGGCCTGATGATCGACCGGATGTCGGATGATCCGTCAGCGATGCGGCGGATAGACCTCGTGGGCGACGTCGTCGATCACGAAGGTATCGAGCCCTTCGGGTGTGAGCAACCGGCTCTCGACCGAACCGTCATCGCCCAGGATGTGCAGGGTGGCGCCCAGGCGCTTTTCACCGGGCAGGTCGGCGGGGGCCAGCTTGTCGACGATGAAGCCCGATGAGGCGCCGAAGGCATAGACGGTGTCGTCGCGGCGGATGATCCGGGCGGTGTGCAGATGGCCGCTGGCCACCAGCCGGATGGTGCCGGCGCGGATCGCCGCCAGATAGGGCGCGCGGGCGGCGCCGGGCACCGTCCAGTAGCCGCGATCCTCTTCGTCCGGGTCGTTCAGGAACAGTGGCTTGTGCAGGAACAGCGCCACCGGCCGCGCCTCGGCCAGGGCACGCGCCAGCACGGTCTCGACCCAGGCGGCCTGTTCGGCCTCGCGCGCATGGCCCGATCCCATCAGCATGGCGTCCACGCCCAGCAACAGCCAGCGGCCGGCCTCGCGCAGCCAGCGATCGGGGCCGAAATGGGCGTCCCAGCGCGCCAGCCGTTCGTCATTCACCGCCTGGTGATGGTCGGGGTTTTCGCTGCCGACATCATGATTGCCGGGCACCGCCAGCCAGTCCAGCCCCAGCCCGTCCATCAGCGCGCGGCAATGGGCCATGTCCTCGGCCATATCGGCGCCATCGACGGTGACATCGCCGGTATGCACCACCAGATCGGGTCGCAGCACCCGGGCCAAGGCCGCGACCGGCGCCCAGTTGGATGCGAAATGCGCCTTTGCCGGGCTGATATGGGTGTCGGTGATCTGAAGAACACGAAGCATGGGGGGCCATCGTTACCGGTTGCGGAAGCGATCAGCCTATCATGCGGCGATTGCAGCTTGGCGACGGGGTGAGGCGGGAGGCCGTGGCGGGGTCAGCGATGGGCCGCGCGCTTGCCGGCCTCGTCCTTCAGAACCTGACCGGTCATGCTTTCAAGCCGGCTCGCGAGGTGGCTGTAGGTCTCGCTCTCGGGAACAGCGGCCAAGAAGTTCCGCATGTCATCCACCAGGGAGGGCTCGGCGGTCGTGTTACGGACTTCATAGATGTTCTTCATCGTTTTCCGCTTTGGGTTGCGTCGATGGAAGGTCGACCTTCGGCCTTAATTTAGAGCGGGTGACACCTTTGTTCAACGGCTTCCTGCGGCTCCGGCCGGAGCCCGTCTGCGGCCGCACCGGGGCTTTACCCATTTCATCGGTTGTCGAACCTCTAGCATTACAGTTGCGTATTTCTCCTGATGTGAGCGAGCTTTGCTTGGGCCTGATGGGTGCGTCGCCAGATTGACCAAGCG
>NZ_BMDZ01000094.1 GCF_014636235.1 Tistrella bauzanensis | reverse complement strand
TGAGGATTCGACACCCCGAGCCTAACGGCTCAAGGCGAGCAACGCCGCTCTCCCTTTTTCAACAATGACCGGGACATCCCCGATTTCCACCCTGTCCCCGGTCACCAACGCCGTGGCGTTCATCGGCTCCATGGTGGCGTGGCACACGAGATCGCTCATGTAGTCGGCTTCGATGACCGTCGCGGCATGCGCGATCGCGGCGTCTATGTCGCCCTCCGAGAACGCCTCGACACCGGTTTGTGAGAGGTCACGCGCCACGCCGCGGAAATGCTCCAGCAGACGGCTGCTGGTGTAGTTGCGAACCCGCGAGGACGTGCTCCACGTCACGTTGAGCAGATCCCTGGCCCGACGCGTCGCCTCGACCGTCTCGCCGATGATGCCGACGCCATAGGAGAGCGGAACGATATGCGTGACGCCCGGCACAGCCCTGGCCTCGGCGTCGTCGATGGTCTCCGGTCGTTCATCCTGGACGGGCGCCCGCAGCACCGCGCCATACAGCATGTCGGGACGCTGCACATCGATGCCATAGATCGCGGTGCCGTCGACCTTCGCCGGCACGTCGACGCGGGGGATGTCGCGCCGTCCGATATAGCGCCAGTCTTCGCGCGTCTTCAGATCGGCCTCGGTCGCCTGCGGCAGCGGATCGGGGAGCGGCCCGTCCGAGGCAATCTCGCCATAGCCGAGCCTGCGGCCGGACGGCGCGTGCACGACCGTGCCAGGTTCCGTCGCAAGCTCGCGCGTCGGAACGTTCAGCATGCCGGCGGCACTCGCCAGGATCACTTTGCGGGTCTGCGCCCCGATCAGCCGCAGTAGATCGTAGTAGCCACGCGTGGATTCACTGCCGCCGGTGAGCTGAATGCCGTAAAAGCCCGGATTGCCGTAGGTCTCCGCATCGGATGGCGCCTGGACGATGCGGACCCTGTCCCAGTCGGCATCCATTTCCTCGGCGATGAGAAGCGGAAGTGTGGTCATGATGCCCTGGCCCATCTCGGAGGCCGGGCAGATGATGCTGACCATGCCATCGCCCGCGATGGTCACCCAGGCATTCGGGCGGTAGTCGCCCGCGACGGCTCGCGCCATAGCGGCACCCAGGGCGTTCCCGGTCAGGCCGCCGAATGCGACCGCGACGCCGAAGCTGCCCGCCGTTATCAGGAAACGGCGCCGCGAGATCGCGCGGCTGTGAAGCTTGAACGATCCGGTCATGGGTCAGCCCTCACGCGCGGCGCGCTGAATGGCGCTGATGATACGGATATAGGTTCCGCAGCGGCAGATGTTGCCGTCCATGTGCTCGATGATCTGCTCCCGCGTGGGGTTGGGGGTGCTTTCGAGAAGCGCCGCTGCCTGCATGATCTGCCCGGACTGGCAATAGCCGCATTGCGGCACCTGTTCGGCGATCCAGGCTTTCTGAAGCGGATGGCTGGCGTCCGGCGACAGACCTTCGATCGTCGTCACCTGCCGGCCTTCCACGTCTTCAAGCCATGTCACGCAGGAGCGTGTCGTCTCGCCATCGATATGAACCGTGCAGGCCCCGCACTGCGCGATGCCGCAACCGAACTTGGTGCCGGTGAGCTTCAGGTGCTCTCGGATTACCCACAGAAGCGGCGTGTCTGGCGCGGCATCCACGTTCACCGCACGCCCATTGATCGTGAAGGTCGTCATAAAGGCATCTCCTCGGCTGGCTGCCGGCTTTCCAGACATGTGATGATCGCGGCGCGCAGGGTCGGGTCGGGGAGGCTGCAGGGTGTTGCGCGACCCAAAGATAGACAGTCAGGCAAGTGCGATCTATGCTGGAAAGTCCGTATAATCTTCGCGATCGTCCGAGAGGCTTGATGGATCCGCTGTCAGACATGCTGTCCTTGCTCAAGCCGCGCAGCTATGTGTCCTCCGGTTTCGACGCGGGCGGCGACTGGTCGATCCAGTTCTCCAACCAGCAAAACCGCATGAAGTGCTATGCGGTGATATCGGGTGAATGCTGGCTGCTCGTGGAGGATCTCGCCGAGCCCGTGAGGCTTAGGGCGGGCGAGTGCTTCGTATTGCCGAGCGGCCGGAATTTCAGGCTCGCCAGCGACATCGCGTTGAACCCTGTCGATTCAAGCGAATTCTTTCCGCCGCCCAGCCCTGGTGGCGTCGTGACCATCAACAGTGGTGGTGATTTCTATCTGGTCGGCAGCCGGTTCGGCGTGAGCGGCCGGAATTCGAACAGCCTTCTTCGCATGCTTCCGCCCATCGTCCATATCCGCAGAGAGTCGGAGCAGAGCGCGTTGATCTGGTCGGTCGAGCGCATGCGGCAGGAGTTGCGCGAGCAGCGTCCAGGCAATTCGCTCATCGCACAGCATCTTGCCCATATGATGCTGATCCAGGCTCTGCGACTGTATCTTGAGGACGGGCCGGACGATGGCGTCGGATGGTTCTACGCCCTTGCTGACAAGCAACTCGGCGCTGCGATTGCCGCCATTCATGCCGATCCCGCGCATCGCTGGACCCTGCAGACCCTCGCCGGGCGTGCTGGCATGTCCCGATCCAGCTTCGCGCTGAAGTTCAAGGCAACCGTCGGGGAAACCGCTATGGACTATTTGTCGCGCTGGCGCATGACGCTCGCCGGCGACAGGTTCGAGACCACCAACGCCTCGGTCTCCGCCGTCGCGCTCTCGCTCGGATACGAGTCGGAAAGTGCCTTCAGCACGGCATTCAAGCGCGTCATGAAATGCACGCCGAGACAATATAAGCGCGGTTCGCCGCCCTTGGTCCGTGTCCGCGGCACCAGCGCGTGACGTCGCATGGGTGCGGGCTGCGGACTCGCCCCCCACAGGCGCGCTCGCGCGTGCCGCGCGCCTCCACACAGCGTCGGCGCCCGGCATCTGCTATAAGCGGCAGGGCAGGAGGCCCCAGCCGCTTGCCTTTCGCTTTCTCCCACACAGACAGGACCGGAGACCCAGATCATGGCCGATCACGACGACGCGCAGGACGAGTATGTTTATGACGAGGCCAGCGGCGAGTGGCGCCCGGCCTCGGAGGTGACGGCCGCGGCTGCTGCCGGCCCTCGGGTGGTGTATGACGCGGCGGGTAATGCACTCAGCGATGGGGACGCGGTGACCTTGATCAAAGACCTGAA
The DNA here is from genome assembly GCF_014636235.1 of Tistrella bauzanensis. Taxonomy (NCBI): domain Bacteria; kingdom Pseudomonadati; phylum Pseudomonadota; class Alphaproteobacteria; order Geminicoccales; family Geminicoccaceae; genus Tistrella; species Tistrella bauzanensis. The sequence goes on along the minus strand of NZ_BMDZ01000094.1, from coordinate 12,363 downwards.
GGTGAAGGGCACCAACCAGACCCTGAAACAGGGCACGGTGATCAAGTCGATCCGCCTGACCGCGAATGACGACGAGATCGACTGCCGGCACGAGGCGGTGAAGGGCCTGGTTCTGCGGACGGAATTCGTGCGCAAGCGCTGAGGCGCGCCCACGGGTTCACGGCGTTCGATGCTGCCGCTGAGGCTGGCCATCCCTGGCGAGGGCGAGGCGGATGCGGGCGCTGCAGAACGCGGCATCGACCGGGCCACCGCCGAACAGGATCCGGTAGAGGATCGGCGCGACCACATCATCGATCAGCGCGGCGGCGGCGGGCACCGCTTCGCCCCGTGCCGCGGCGCGATCGAGGATGTGGTCGAGCTGAGTGGTGGTATAGCCGCAGCAGCGTGCCATGCGGTCCGGCTCGGGGCCGGCTGCCAGGATGTCCTTCAGCATGTCGCGGCCGGGCCCTGACGACATTTCCTCGGCATATTGCTCGAACCATAGATCGAGATCGGTGACCAGCCCGCCGGTATCGACCGGCATGGTGTCCGGCTGCATCCGCTCAACCGCCACATCGGCGAGCAGGCCCGCCAGATCGCCCCAGCGCCGGTAGATGGTCGATGGCGTGACGCCGGCCTCGGCGGCGACCATCGGGATGGTGACCCCGGGGCGGCCCAGGCGGGCGGTCAACCGGCGCACCGCCTGGTGAACCGAGGCCTGAACCCGTGCACTGCGCCCGCCCGGACGAAGGCCGTCCTTCGCCATCATTGCGCTGTCCTCCATCCGCATATCGATATCGATATGCCGGCACTGATGCAAAAAAATAGCTTTAGTGTCGAGCGGAAACACGGTAAACCGGCTTAACGCAAAAAATTTGCATTAAGGGTCGTCCGCCATGTCTTCCGGCATCATCAGCCGTCTGCCGCGTGCCGTCCGGGGCGATGTCACCACCGCCAGCCGGGCGCTGACGCTTGGCATCTTCCTTGCCGCATCGGCGGCGCCAACCCCGCTTTATCGCCTGTATCAGCAAGGCTTCGCGCTGCCACCGGTGACGGTGACGGTGATTTTCGGCGTCTATGCGCTGGCCTTGCTGATCACCCTGCTGGTGGCGGGCAGCCTGTCGGACCATCTGGGCCGGCGGCCGGTGGTGCTGGGGGCGCTGGCGCTGGAACTGGTGGCGATGGCACTGTTCCTGGATGCTGGCAGCGCCGGGCTGCTGATCGCGGCACGGCTGCACGGCTGTTGCAGGGCGTGGCCACGGGGCTTGCGGCCAGTGCGCTGGGCGCGGCGCTGATCGATGGCAGCCCGGCCAGGGGCGCGCTGATCAACAGTATCGCCCCCATGGCCGGCATGGCGGCGGGGGCGCTGGGCACCGCCATTCTGGTCAGTTATGCGCCCCTGCCATTGCATCTGGTGTTCGTGGTGCTGGTGGTGCTGTTCGCAGGGCAGATGCCGCTGATCTGGCTGACCCCCGAAACGGCCGGCGGTGAACCGGGCCTGATGGCATCGCTGCGGCCACGGATCGCGGTGCCGGCGCATGTGCGCGCGGCACTGCTGCGCGTGACGCCGGTTGCGGTTGCCGTGTGGGCGGTGGGCGGGCTCTATCTGTCGCTGGTGCCGTCGTTGATCCAGAGCGCCACCGGCAGCCGGTCGCATCTGATCGGCGGGCTGGTGGTTGCCGGGCTGACCAGTTGTGGCGGGCTGGCGATCCTGTCGCTGCGCAATCGGCCCGCCCGGCGCATCCTGATCATCGGCACCACCGGCCTGACGCCGGGCACCGGCCTGTTCCTGGCCGGGATCAATCTGGCCGCCATCCCGCTGTTGCTGCTGGGCACGGTGATCGCCGGCTATGGCTTCGGCGCCGGCTTTCTGGGGGCTCTGCGCACGATCATGCCGATGGCGGCAGCCGATGAACGCGCGGGCCTGCTGTCAGCCTTCTATGTCGAATGCTATCTGGCCTTCTGCGTTCCGGCGGTTCTGGCGGGCCTGCTGGCGGGGTAGGCGGGTCTGGTCGTCACCGCGAATGTCTATGGGGTGGTGGTCATGCTGCTGGCGGGGATAAGCCTGATCCTCGTCTGCCGGCAGGGGCGCTGACGACAGAAGGAAATGCGGCCTGATGGCTGGCGCGCGCGCACGCCTTGCGCGATGATGGCCCGGGACCGGCGCACGACGAACACGTCGGCACCGGCCCGACTGCCAAGGCAGGCACCGTTCCTGGGGAGGAAGCGGCCATGTCGGCGCATGACCATATCGACGAGATCGACCGGGTGCTGGGCGGCGATGCCTCGCTGCGTGATGCGGTGGTGCTGCAATCCTGGCGGCGCTGCGTCACCGATCACGGGCTGGATCCGGCCCGTCCCAACCCCGCCTATATCGTACCGGACACCAAGCTGCGCGAGCATCGCGAGCAATCGGAACGGCTGATCGCGATCGCGCGCAGCGGCCTTGAGGCGCTGTTCCGGCAGGTGGCGGGGCAGAGTTATGTGCTGCTGCTGGCCGACGCCCAGGGGGTGACGGTCGATTTCTTCGGCGATCCCGCCTTTGAACGCGATCTGCGGCAGGCGGGGCTGTATCTGGGATCGGACTGGTCGGAGAACCTGGCCGGCACCTGTGGCGTCGGCGCCTGTATCGCCACCGGCGAGGCGGTGACCATTCACCAGACCGACCATTTCGACCTGACCCACACGCCGCTGAGCTGCACCGCCGCGCCGATCTTCAGCACCACCGGTGCGCTGGCGGCGGTGCTGGACATCTCGCTGCTGCGCTCGCCGCAGCCGAAGGTGAGCCAGAGCCTGGCCCTGCAACTGGTCAAGACCTCGGCGCGGCGGATCGAGCTGGCCAATCTGATGGCGATGAACCGGCTGGAATGGGTGCTGCGGTTTTCGACCCTGCCGGAATTCCTGGAAGTGGATCCGGAGGCGGCGATCGCGCTGGACAGCGCCGGCTGCGTGATCGGGATGACACATGCCGCCGCCCGGGTGCTGGCCCAGGCCGGTGGCACGATGTGGCAGCGGCCGGACACGCTGATCGGCCAGAAATTGCAGCGCTTTTTCGATCTGTCGATCGATGACCTGCCGACATTGACCCGGGCACGGCCGGCACAGGACCGGGTGGTGCGGCTGCGTGACGGCCGCGCGATGTTCGCCCATGCGATCATGCCCCAGCGCAGCGCCACGGCACTGATCGCCGCCCGCACCACGCTGCCCAGACCATTGTCGGCATTGAGTGGTGATGATGCCGTGATGCGCGCGGTCGAGAAGACCGCGGCAAGGCTGGCGGCCGGCACCATGCCGGTGCTGATCCGTGGCGAGACGGGCGCCGGCAAGCAGAGCCTGGCGCGCGCCATCCATGACAGCCGGCCGGGCAGCGGCCCGTTCGTGGCGGTCGACTGTGCCGCGATCGACGAGGAGGCGGTCAGGGCCGCTCAGGGCGGCACGCTGTATCTGGACGAAATCGCCGATCTGTCGGAGGCGGCGCAGGCTCGGCTGGTCCGGATGCTGACCGATGACGGTGTGGCGGTTGGCGCCGGGCGACAGCCGGTGCGGCTGCGGCTGCGGATCATCTCGGCGACCAGCGCCGATCCCGAGGCGATGGTGTCGAGCGGGCAGTTCCGGCGGGATCTGTTCTTTCGGCTGGCCGGGGCCTCGCTGACCCTGCCGCCCTTGCGCGCCCGCCAGGATATCGACTGGCTGATCGACCGGCTGCTGCGCCAGCGCGCGATCACCTATCCGCATCACTATCGGCTGAGTGCCGCGGCACGCATGGAGCTGAAGCAGCGGCCGTGGCCGGGCAATATCCGCGAGTTGATCAACACGCTGAATGTGGCGCTGGCCATGACCGATGGCGCGGTGATCGACCTTGAAGACCTGCCGCCGCCGGTGCTGCCGGTGGCGGGGCCGGTGGCGGCGGATGCCCGGACCATGCCCGAGGCGGCGGACGACCTGGAGACCATCTTGCGGATCTGCGGGTGGAATGTGGCACGGGCCGCCCGGCGGCTGGGGGTGGATCGCACCACCGTGCACCGGCGGATGGAGCGGCTGGGCATTCACCGGCCGGGAACACCGTCATCGGCCTGAGCCCGATGTCGAACGCCGCCCGATGTCGAGCGCCGCCCGATGTCGCGACCTGTGGCGTCGATCGTGGCGCGCCACAGTTTGCGACACAGCCCGGCGGGGCGAATTCGGCAGCGGCCGGGCCCCATGCTGAATCGGGCTCGCGGGGCGCGCTGTCCATGGTCATACTTTCCTCACGCCAAGAATAAAAGCCCATGGGAGGTACAGATATGCTCGACATGACAGTCAATGCCGAGGTTGCCAAAGTTCTGGGTGCGCTGGACGGCGCGCTGTCTTCCAGTGACATCGATCGCGCGGTATCGCTGTTTCAGACCGACTGCTATTGGCGCGATCTGGTGACGTTCACCTGGAACATCCGGACCATGGAAGGCCGAGACCAGATCCGTGACATGCTGACGTCCCAGCTTGGGACGGTCCAGCCCGGAGACTGGCGGGTGGCCGAGGGCGAGACCGCGACCGAAGAGGGCGGCGTCACCACCGCCTGGATCAGCTTCGAGACCGCGGTGGCACGCGGCTTCGGCCTGATCCGGCTGAAGGACGGCCTGATCTGGACCCTGCTGACCGCGATGACCGAATTGAAGGGTCACGAGGAACCGCTTGGCCGGGAACGGCCGCTGGGCGCCAAGCATGGTGCCGCCAAGGGCCGGCTGTCGTGGTCGGAAGAGCGCGCGAAAGAGGCCGCCGAACTGGGCTATGCCTCCCAGCCCTATGTGGTGATCATCGGCGGCGGCCAGGGCGGTATCGCGCTGGGGGCGCGGCTGCGCAATATGGGCGTGCCGGCGATCATCGTCGAGAAGAACGCCCGCGCCGGCGATAGCTGGCGCAACCGCTACAAGTCGCTCTGCCTGCATGATCCGGTCTGGTACGACCATCTGCCCTATCTGCCGTTCCCGCCCAACTGGCCGGTTTTCGCGCCCAAGGACAAGATCGGCGACTGGCTGGAGATGTACACGAAGATCATGGAGCTGAATTACTGGTCGAGCACCACCTGCAGCTCGGCGCGGTATGACGAGGCCGCGGGGGAATGGACGGTCGAGGTGGTGCGCGACGGCGTGCCCGTTACCCTGAAGCCGAAGCAACTGGTGCTGGCAACCGGCATGTCGGCAAAGGCCAATCTGCCCGATTTTCCAGGCATGGACCGGTTCACGGGCGATCAGCACCATTCATCGAAGCATCCCGGCCCCGATGCCTGGCGGGGCAAGCGGGCGGTGGTCATCGGGTCGAACAATTCCGCCCATGATATCTGCGCGGCGCTGTGGGAGAACGATGTCGACGTCACCATGGTTCAGCGGTCCACCACTCATATCGTGCGCTCGGACACGCTGATGAAGATCGGGCTGGGTGCGCTGTATTCGGAAGAGGCAGTGGCAAACGGCGTGACCACGCAGAAGGCCGATTTCATCTTCGCCTCGCTGCCATACCGGATCATGCACGAATTCCAGATCCCGCTTTACGACCAGATGCGTGAGGTGGATGCCGATTTCTATGCCGGTCTGGAAAAGGCCGGATTTCAGCTCGATTTCGGCGCCGATGGCTCCGGGTTGTTCATGAAATACCTGCGGCGCGGATCGGGCTATTACATCGATGTCGGCGCCAGCCAGTTGATCATCGACGGCCAGATCAAGCTGAAGGCGGGGCAGGTGAAGGAGATCGTGGAAGACGGGGTGGTGCTGGAAGACGGCACCATGCTGCCCGCCGACCTGATCGTCTATGCCACCGGCTATGGATCGATGAACGGCTGGGCGGCCGACCTGATCAGCCAGGAGGTGGCGGACAAGGTGGGCAAGTGCTGGGGCCTGGGATCTGACACGCCCAAGGATCCGGGGCCCTGGGAAGGCGAACAGCGCAATATGTGGAAGCCGACCCAGCAGGAGGCGCTGTGGTTCCACGGCGGCAACCTGCACCAGTCGCGCCATTATTCGCAATATCTGGCCCTGCAGTTGAAGGCGCGGATGGAAGGCATCCCGACGCCGGTCTATGGGCTTCAGGAGGTGCATCACCTGCGCTGACGCTGCAAGCCGATGATGGAGCATGGCGCCCGCCCGGCTGACGTCGGGCGGGTGCCATGGCATGCCCGTGACATCCGATCATCCCGCGCGGTACAAGATAACCGACATGACAGTCGGCCGATCAGGCCGCGACAGACAAGGGGAGGATCAGGCGATGACGAACCGGCAATGGCTGCTGGCGGCCCACCCGACGGGCCCGGCCACCACCGACACCTGGCGGATGGTCGAGACACCGATGCCGGAACCGGGACCGGGGCAGATTCTGGTGCGGACACTGTGGCTGTCGCTCGACCCCTATATGCGCGGGCGGATCAGTGCCGCGGGCAATTACACCCAGGGCGTCGCCGTGGGCGGGGTGATGCAGGGCGGCGGCGTTGGCGCGGTGATCGCATCGAATCATCCCGGCTGGGCGGTGGGCGATCTGGTCGAGAGCATGGCCTTCGGCTGGCAGGAATACGCCGTGCTGAGCCCCGATCTGCCGGGGGCCGCACGGGCGAACAAGGTCGATGCGGGTCTGGCACCGCCACAGGCGGCCTTGTCGTGGCTGGGCATGCCGGGGCTGACGGCCTATGTCGGGCTGCTGGAACTGGCGCGGCCGAAGCCCGGCGACACCGTGCTGGTCTCGGCGGCATCGGGGGCCGTGGGGCAGATGGTCGGGCAGATCGCGAAACTGTGCGGCGCGCGGCCGGTGGCGATCGCCAGTTCGCAGGACAAGCTCGACTGGTGCCGGTCGATCGGCTATGAGGCCGGGATCAACTACCGCACCAGTACCGATCTCGGCGCCGATCTCCGGGCCGCCTGCCCGGATGGCGTGAACGTGTTCTTCGACAACACCGGCGGGCCGATCCACGACGCGGCCATGGCGCAACTGGCCACCCACGCCCGGGTGGTGATCTGCGGCCGTATCGCCGTGGTCGACCAGCCGCCGGAGCAGGATATCGGCCTGCGCGCCAGCGCGCGGATGATCGTCACCCGCGCCTCGATTCATGGGCTAGTGGTGTTCGACTGGTGGCATCTGCGCGAGGCGGCGATGGCGCGCATCGCCGCCTGGCACAGGGCCGGCCAGATCACCTTCAGGGAAGATGTGCTCGAAGGCTTCGAGCGTATGCCTGAAGCCTTCGTGCGGATGATGTCGGGCGGCAATTTCGGCAAACAACTGGTCAGGCTTGCCTGAGGGCGTAGCGCCGGATGACGGGACGCCCGGTTCAGCCGGCATCACCGGCTGAACCGGTATCGTCCGTCGAGCCGGTATCGTCCGTCGAGTCGGGGGCGCTGAGCGACCAGTTCACGCCGAACGGGTCGCTCAGCTTGCCGAAGCGATCGCCCCAGAATTGCAGGGCCAGTGGCATGGTGATCTCGCAGCCGGCATCCACCGCCCGCCGCCACCAGGCATCCATATCATCGACCACCAGATGCAGGGTGTGGCTGTCGGATGCCTGCCGCGCCACGCCCATTTCCGGGAAACAGTCGCTGAACATCAGCGGCCCGCCATTGATCTCGACATGGCAATGCATCAGCCGGATACCGTCCTCGGCCGGCATCCGGAAGACCTCGCGGGCGCCGAAGGCGCGCTGATAGAAGGCCGAGGCGTCGCTGGCCCCCTCCAGATTGAGATAGGCGATAACCCCGGTGAGCGGGGCCATGGGCCGAGGGTTCGTGGGCACGGGTGTGGTGTCGCTCATCGTTCTGTTCTTGTGCTGACCGCTGGCGGATAGCCGGCGGGGATGATCCCGTGCCATGACATCTGTCTGATGGCATCGCAGTCGGTTCCGTGGAATGCTGGGTGATGGCGCATCGGCCTGGAACGGCTCCTTTGGCGGGAACCGTCCCGACCCGTCCCCCAACTCTCGATGCCGCCTGCTCCCGATGGACCGAGATGACGCGACAAGCTTCCCCCCGTCGCCCCTTCCACGGCTGGTTCGTGGTTGCCGGCGCCTTCGCCGCAACCTTCATGGGGTTCGGCGCCGCCTATAGCTTCAGTGCCTTCGTCGACGCCATGCAGACCGATTTCGCCGCGTCGCGCGGGTCGGTCTCGCTGGTGTTTTCGCTGGCCGGTTTCCTCTATTTCGGCCTGGGCGTGATCACCGGGCCGCTGGCCGATCGCTTCGGCTCGCGGCGTCTGGTGCTGGCGGGCATGGTGCTGACCGGCGCCGGGCTGGCGATGGCCGGTCTCGCCCGGAGCTTGACCGAGGTCTATCTGGCCTATGGGCTGGGGGTGGGGCTGGGGGTCGGCTGTTCCTATGTGCCGGCGGTGGGCGCCGTGCAGCGCTGGTTCAGCCGCAGGCGCGGCTTCGCCTCGGGTATCGCCGTCAGCGGAATTGGTGTGGGCACGCTGGTGATGCCGCCGCTGGCCGCGCTGCTGATCGCGGCGCTGGGCTGGCGCGACGCCTATCTGGCGATGGGTGCGCTGGTGGTGGTGATCGGCGGCGCCACGGCCTTGCTGATCGAGAACGATCCGCGCGACCGTGGCCTCGGCCCCGATGGCGATCCACCGCAGGCGGCGGCGATGGGCGGCCCCGTGCCCGGCATCCCTGTGGCCGTGGCCATCCGGTCGCGGCGCTTCATCATCCTGTATGCGGCCGGGCTGATCTGCGCCTTCGGCGTCTTCGTGCCCTTCGTGCATCTGGTGCCCTGTGCGATCGATCATGGGGTGCAGCCGTCGACGGCGGTTCTGCTGCTGGGCGCGATCGGTGTCGGCAGCACGGCGGGGCGGTTCTGCCTGGGCGGCATCGCCGACCGGATCGGCCGGCGCCGGGCGCTGATCGCGATGTTCATCGGCATGGCGGCGGCCCAGATGGTGTGGGCCGTGGCGGGTGGCCTCGCGTCGCTGGCGGTGTTCGCGCTGCTCTATGGCGTGTTCTATGGCGGCTGGGTCGCGGTTCTGCCGGCGGTGGTGATGGACAGTTTCGGCAGCCGCAATGTCAGCGGGCTGATCGGCATTCTGTATACCAGCGTCGCCCTGGGCACCCTGATCGGCCCCACGGCCGCCGGCTATGTCTACGACATCAGCCACAGCTATCTGGTGCCGATCCTGGCCAGTGTCGCGGTCAATCTGGTGGCGGCGGCGATCGTCTGCCTGCCGTCACCGGCGCCGGCCGACATGCCCGCCGCTCAGGCGGTGCGGCGATAGGTGGCGGTCATGAATTCCTGCCAGCCGCCATCGGGCATCTGGACGCGCGAGGTGAGGATGCGTTCGTCATCGCTGGCCAGGGTGATGACGTCCTGATAGCGGGCCATGCTGCCATCCCCCGCGAAGCTCGGTCCCTCTGACGCCAGGGTCAGCACCTTGCCCTCGGGATCCATGCTGCCGTCATAGAGCCACAGATGGCTCATCATCGATCCGATCCAGGTGCCGGGATACCGGCCGGTGGCGGGGTCGAAGCCAAGGGTCAGGATGGTATGGCCGATGCCGCCGCCCGGCATCTCGCCCTGGCCCTCGCCGATGATCCACAACCCGCCCAGCGACCGGACGGTCTCGCTGCCATTGAACGTCTCGCGCGGCTTGTCCGGCCCCATCGAGCAGTCGGCGGTGAACTGCCAGCTACCGATCAGGCGCTGCAGCCACAGATGGCCGGTTCCGGGTTCGGTGTGCATGGGGTATCCTCCGATGATGGCAGAGAGTGGCTGTTCCGCCACATATTCTGCTTGATTTTTTACCTTGATATCAACATTATCGGCCGATGTCAAAACCCGCGATCGTTCCCTTCGAAACCACGCTTCTGGTCCGCGACAGCTGCCTGTGCCTGCATGTCCAGCGCGCGGCGCGGGCGCTGGCCCGGCGCTTCGACGACGCGCTGCGCCATCTGGAGCTGACCAGTGGCCAGTTCTCGCTGCTGATGTCGCTGAACCGGCCGACACCGCCCAACAAGGGCCAGGTCGCCAGCCTGCTGGCGATGGATCACAGCACCCTGACCGCCAATCTGAAACCGCTGGAACGTCGCGGTCTGGTGGCGGTGTCGGTGGACCCCGACGACCGCCGCAGCCGCCTTCTGTCGCTGACTGCCGCAGGCCGGGCCGTTCTGGCCGACGCGGTGCCGGTGTGGGAGAAGACCCATGCGGCGGTGGAGGCGCAGCTTGCCGGCGCGGATGCCGACCGTTTGCGCGCGGATCTGCAGGCGCTGGCTTGACCGCCCCCTCCAGAGCTACACTGTCGCCATGGAGAGGCGACGATGAGCAAGCCTGTGGTTCCGGCGGCGCCGAATGGCGACGACCCTGTCGATCTCAGTTCCGCGCCCTGTGCGATGCGCGAGGCTGACGATGTATATATGGGCTATGCGCCCCGCGACGAGATCGTGGCGGCGCTGACCGATCTGCTGTCGGCGGTGGGCACCGACATAGGGCGGGACGATGACGCATGGGCGGCCAGGACACTGCACCGGCATATCGTCGCATTGGGCGGTGCGCCATCGGCCGCGGCCACGGGGGCCGGACGGCACATGCTGCGCCGCCGCCTGACCGCACTTCTGCCGCGCATACGCGACGACGCGCTGCACGCAGACCTGGCCCTGATCCTCGCCGGGCCGGCCCTGACGGATGACCGCGGTTAAGGCGATCAGGTGCCGGGAACGGGTCATGACGTCAGGGCCGTATCATGATGTCAGGGCCGTATCATGATGTCAGGGCCGCATCATGATGTCAGGCCGATAGCGGCTTTCGCCGGCGCATCGAAGCCCAGCGCCACCACCCGGTCGTCGCCATCCTCGTCGGTGAACACCGGCCGTTTGATCAGCGTCACCTCGCGGGCGAGCAGGGCGGCGATGGCGGCGGCGTCATCGCCGTCGGCGATCGCGCGATCGCTCTCGGCAAGGCCGCGCCAGGTGGTGGAGCGGCGGTTGATCAGCCGGTCCGCGCCCATCTGGTTCAGCCAGCGCGCGGCTTCTTCGGGCTTCAGCGGCTGGGTGCGCAGATCGCGCGACCGGTGGGCGATACCGGCCTGTTCCAGCGCCTTCAGCGCCTTGCGGCAGGTATCGCAGGTCTTGATGCCATGGACTGTGAGAAACATCAGGCGGCGTGTCCTGTGGTAAGGCGGTCGGTCATGCCGGCGAGGGCGTCGAGGCAGGCGCCGGCCAGGCGGCGGCAGCCATCCGGCGACCAGCCGCGCTGGGCATCGGGCGCCTCCACGCAGTCCTTGAACGGCTGTTCCAGGGTCATCGCCAGGGTGCCGAAGGTGTTGGCGACCCAGTTGGTGCAGACGGTGAGGTTCCCGGTCTGGGGCCGGGCGGGCGGATAGCCGGCGCGGGTCTGGAAATCGGGCGAGATCCGGTCGAGCCGGTCGCGGTAATCGGCCAGAAGGTCGAGCTGGCCCGGGCGGAGATCGGGAATGCCCTCGAAGCCGGCGATGAAATTGTGGGGCAGTGCCTCGTCGCCATGTACGTCCAGGCAGAAGGCGACGCCGGTGTCGATCATCGCCTGGCGCACGGCCGCGACTTCGGGGCTGCGTGCCAGAGTTGGGGCCAGCCATTCGCGGTTCAGATTGGCGCCGGCGGCATTGGCGCGCAGATGGCCGCGTGCGCTGCCATCGGGGTTCATGTTTGGCACGAAGACGAAGCTGGCGGCGCTGCGCAGGCGGCTCGCCACCGCGTCGCCCGGATCGGTCAACCGCTCCAGCGCGCCCTCCATCCACCAACTGGCCATGGTCTCGCCCGGATGTTGGCGGCCGATGATCCAGCAGACCGGCCGGCCGGTATCGACGCCGCCGATTTTCAGCGCGTCGAGCGGCCGGCCGTCGACCGTGGCGCCCAGCCGCAGCCGCTCCACTCCCGGCCGGCTGCCGATCCGCGCCACCAGATCGGCATGGCGCGACAGGTCGTAGGGCGCGAAATAGGCGACATCCACCTGATCGGCATCAACATCCAGATCGAAGCTGAGCACCATGCCGTCGAACGCGCCCCGCACCCGTGTCCAGCGCTGGCGATCGGTCGAGATGACCGGCCGATAACCGTCGAAGCCCCGCGGATAGGTGCAGGTGCCGGCGTTCAGGATCCGGACCTGCACCGGCCGGCCGCGGATGCCCGACAGGCGGACATGGAACCATTGCCGGAAATCGCAGCCGGCATCGGTGCGGATCGCCAGATCGACGCGGGCGCGGGGCAGGCTGTCGTCGATCCGGACCAGATCACCATTGCCGCCGTCGAAAAGGCTGTCGACGGCGATCCGGCCGGCTGATGCTATGGACACGGGGAAAACTCCAGTTCTTGGGTGCGGCATCGTTGAGTCGCGGGGGCAGGGGAATCGGGTGAAAATTTTAAGCTGCGATGATGCTTGCGAGGAAGTCGTCGTCCCAAGCGGCGACCTTGCGTCG
>NZ_BMDZ01000093.1 GCF_014636235.1 Tistrella bauzanensis | reverse complement strand
TGACCCCGTCTGCGAGGCTGCATAGCCTCATCAACCAGCGACGTCCGCCGAGCCCTTTTCAACATCGGGCGGGACATCCCCTGTTCATGACCACGACGTCCATGTCGATATCACGGCTGATCTGCCCCGCCATGCCGGCAAGATCCGACGTGCCGGTCGCGATCGCGTTCATGTTCGGCGCGCCGTTGCAGTCGATGGCCAGACGCCCCGAAATGCCGGTGCCGGCCCCAGGACTGCGGTTCAGAAGCACCGGCCCACCCGCCAGCCCGTCGTAATCCGCTGGAATCCGGATCACCGCATCGATCTCCACCCGGGTATGGCTGGGGATCAGCAGGGCCGGTGGCGTTTCCGTGCGGCCAAAGCAGATCTTCAACAGTCTGGTGTCGTGATGGCGGACGGTATTGCCGCCAACCAGCCAGGCGCTGCCGAAGGCGGCCTGTATGGCATCATAATTGTCGTCGCTGTCGGGATCGGCGCCGAACCAGGCCAGCCAGGTCTCGCCAGGCATGGCCGCCGTGCCGTCACCGAAGAACAGCCGCTGGTCGGGTGCGGCAGACACCGGCCGCTGGAACCTGACCACATAGGGTGCAGCCCATGCCAGATCCTTGAATTCATGGCGGGTATAGACGCGATCCTCGGCAACCGCCGACCCCTTGGCGCCCCAGGCCCAGCATAGATGCAGATACTTGCCGATCGGTCCCTCCGCACCTGGCGCGCGGATGGTGTAGTCGGTATAGAACGATCCCGGATCATAGCTGTTCGGCGACACACCGTCCGACAGCCGGACATAGGGCGTGCCATTCTGCACCTCGCCTTCAATCCGGCCGAAGGTAAAATCTTTCTCCAAAAGCGTCGGCGCGGCCGCTGCGGGCCGTCCGGTCAGGCGCTTGTAGACGCCGTCGACCTTGATCCACAGCTTGTCGGAGGTCGAGACCATCTTGGCGACCGGCCCCACATCGTCGGGGTTACGGGTCTGGTCCAGATACCAGGTATCGGTGCCGGCACTGGACAGCGCCCAGTTGTCGACAGCCTTGCCGATCTGGAAGAAGCCGAACACCCGGTATTTGCGCGCCCGCCGACCATCGATCAGCATGTAAGGCGGCTCCGCCTCAAGCACCGTGTTCAGATAGTATTCGGCGGTGTTGTTCGGGCATCCGTCCGAGAGCTGAATCCCCGGCACCGACTGGGTGAAGGCGCCCGTCGACGGCATGGCCTCGGCGCCGATCGTGAGGCCGCCACCGTCAAAGGACCAGGCCGCCGCAAGCGTCAGATGGCGATCGATCCGGTGGTTGCGGCTCACCACCACGGTGACATCCCCGGCAACGGCAAACGCGTCGACGGCCGCCAGAACATCACCATCATCGCTGATGCCGTTGCCCGCGGCGCCGAAGGCGAGCGGGTCGATGCCGGCCGCGTGGCTGCGAAGCCAGCGGCCGCTGCCGCCGGCATCGGCGGCGATCACCGTGCCGCCATTATCGGCATCGGTCGATGCGGCCGACCACACGAAACTGCTGCCGCCACCATCGCCGGGCCGATGATAACCGGCAAGCAGGGCATAGCTGCCATCGGCGGGCACAGCTGCCGCCCTCAGCGCAGACATCGTCTCCATGTTCAGAAAACTCATGTCATCACCTTGATTGTGGCGAGCGCTCGATGCGCCCTCCGTCAATACAGGAAAATCAAAATGACTCTCGTCATGCAGATCCCGAGCGCATATGACGCAACATGTGGCCTCTATAATTACATTCAGCTATGCCGGAAACGGAGAAACAGTCACGCGGCACAAAAATTTAGGCATCACAATGCTATCATCAACAACGCCCTGGCCGTCGCCGGACCGCTGTATCCGCCGGTCCGCGTGTCGCGACGACGGTCGCACTGCCCGCACCGGTCGCGGCCACCGTGATCGAACAGACGATGGAGGTTGCAGGCGCCCATGTCGGCGACCGGGTGATCTGCACGCTGGCGCGCGATGCCGGCCCGGATATCCAGGTCGATGGTGTGGTCAGCGCCGCCGACATGGTCACCATCCAGGCGCGCAACACCGCCAGCACGGCACCTGTCCTGGTTTCGGTGTCACTGGCCCGGGACTGATTGGCCTGAAACTGACAGGTCCGACGCTGAATAGGCCGCGGCCGACGGTGGCGCCGGGCGCGCCTTCGGCCGCTGGCCGGGATCCGGCGCGGCGGCACGTGACATGGTGTCCAGTGTCGCCGCCAGGGGCCTGGTTGCGTCGCGCGGCAGCATCACGGTCGCGCGGGTTCCCTGTGCCGGCCGGCTGACAAGGTCGAACTGGCCACCCAGCAGATCGATCAGCCGCACCGCAAGCGGCAGACCAAGGCCGGTGCCGTGGTGGCGGCGATGCATGGCGCTTTCGATCTGGCCGAACACGCTCAGCGCCACCTCGATCTCGGCCGCCGACATGCCGATGCCGGTATCTTCGACCACCAGCACGATGCGGTCCGATGCGGCGCGGTCCGATACGGCACGGGCCGACAGCGTCACCCGGCCACCGGCGGGGGTGAACTTCACGGCGTTCGACAAGAGGTTCAGCAGAACCTGCGCCAGCCGGCGTTCATCGGTGCGCATATCGGGCAGGCCCGGCGCAATGTCGGCCACCAGCCGCACGTGATTGTCCCGTGCCTGCGCCTCCACCATCCGCAGACAGTCGCGGACCACACGCCCCAGAACGACCGGCGCCACATCCACGGTCATCCGGCCGGATTCGGCCTTCGACAGATCCAGGATATCGTTGATCAGCACCAGCAGATGCCGGCCGGAGGTGGCGATGTCACGGCCATAGGCGGCATAGCGCGGGTTGCCGGCAGGGCCGAACATCTCGGCACCGATGATCTCGGAAAAACCGATGATCGCGTTCAACGGCGTGCGCAGTTCATGGCTCATATTGGCCAGGAACTCGGACTTCGCGCTGTTTGCGCGCTCCGCCTGCATCTTGGCCTCCATCAGCGCCTGTTCGAAACGACGCTGCTCGGTAACGTCCTGCACCGCGACCAGCGCGCCGCCCGAGGCGACCGGCCGCACGAACAGGTCCAGCACCCGGCCATTGCGCAATTCTTCAGACCAGGTCCGGGTATGGCGGGTCGCCAGCCGTTCCAGCCGCCGCGACAGAACCTCGCCCAGTTCCGACACGTCATAGCCTTCAACCCGTGCCGCATGTTCAAGAATAGCGTGCAGCGTGGTCCCCCGGCAGGCCAGGGACTCGCTCAGGCCGAACAATTCGCGATAGCGCTGATTGCAGACCACCAGCCGCCGTTCGGCATCGAACATCGCCAGCCCCAGAAACACGTTCTCAAGGGCGGCATTGAACTGCTGGCTGCGCTCTTCCAGTTCCTGTGTGCGGGTGTCGACCTCGGCATTCAGATGATCGGTCAGATGCGACAACGACAGCCGCAGGGTCTCGATGCCGGTCATTGCGGCCTCGATCTGCGGCAGACCGCCGCTGGTACCCACCGGCCGGTCGATCTGGCCCTGCTCGATCCGGTGGATCGCCGCGTGCAGCCGGTCGAGCGGCCGCGCCAGATGGTTCCGCATCAGAACCACAGCGCCGGCAAGACCGGCGCCCGCGATCAGCAGCAACCCCGCCGTGCGCCAGCCCGAGGCGCGCCACGCCGCAAGCGCGTCGCTCTCGGCCAGCAGCACCACAACCTGCATGGCCTGCCCCGGTACCGGCACCGCCGCCGCGAACCACGGCCCTCCGCCATAGTCGCCGCCGATCAGCACCGCCGCCGGCGGCTCGTCGCGCGCCTTTGCCCGGGTCAGAGGCGGCACGTCCCTGATGGCGTGCCGCAACTGGGTGACCTCGGCTTCGGCAAGCCCGGGGCTTGCCGCCAGCACCCCGGCCCCTACGGTCGACATCAACAGCACCCGGCCATGATCGCCGATCGGTGCCGCACCATAGAACGCGGTGAAATGTTCCACATCCACGGCCGCGGCGGCAGCGCCCGCAAAGCCGCCCGCCGGATCGGTCAGCGCCCGGGCGACGGTGAAATAGCGCCGACCGGTAAAGGCGCCATAGGTGGTGCTCCCCACCACCAGACCGCTGTCGGGTGCCCGCATCAGCCGGCTCATGTAATCGTCACCGGCAAGGTCGATCGGCGGCGTCGGGAAGACATGGGTCTGCACATACATCACGCCGGCACGATCCACCGCCCACAGCGCCCGCAGTTGCTGCGAACCGCGGATCAATTCGTCCAGCCGGTCGAACAGCAGACGTGGCCGTGGTGCCGCCCCGTCGCCGCGGAGGCGCATGTCATAGTCCGCCACGCGGTCGACAGCGCGCAGAAGCGTCAGGTCGGCTGCTTCCATCGCCTGGGCGGCATGATCGGCCAGCAGGCGTGCGGTGCCTTCAGCCCGCTCCATGGCGTCGCGCAGTGGCTGCTGATAGGCGACCAGATGCAGCGTGACACCCACCCCGACCAGCACGAGATAGACCGCGATCGCCGCAATCATCAGGGCCTGGATCAACGGCATCTGGAGCAGCGACCGGCGCCCGGACGACGGCATATGACCAGCGGTCTCCTTGAGGTGCGTCGCATGATGCGCGCGACCGGACGGCGGCAGGTCTCGCAAGTCCCGGATCATGACGGCACAGCCAGCAGAGGTCTCCCGAAGGCAACAGACGGCCGACGATACAGTGCCGCAGCCGGGCGTGGGTGGAAGTTTAACGGTAGATGTGTCCCGGTTTCATCATTTTTTGCAGCTTGAACGCGCATCACCCGCACAAGGCGAACCCCCTGCGCGAGATACAGCCTGATCACACATCCCCTGCCCGCGCCGGCCCGTGCCGGATCGACGCCGCCCATTGTGCCGGAGCCGCGGGTCGCCGCACTGTCGGATGCGCTATATGATGTCGATCGCACCCGCTTCCTGTCGACAAGGCCATCCGATGACCCGTCCCACCACCCGCAAGCCGCGCCACCACACCGCAGCCCGCGCGGGCGTGCCCGCGGCTCTGGGCGCCCTGATGCTGATGGCGGCGCCGGCGGCGGCGCAAAGCACCGGCACCTTCAAGGACTGGTGGGTGGCCTGCGACAACCGCCACAGCTGCACGGCCTTCGGCACGGCGCCGGCGATGAGCGATGCCGTGTTCGGCACCTGGCTGTCAGTGGCACGCGACGGCGACGGCGACGCGGTGCCGCGGCTTGCCATCGGCATTCTGCTGGCCGACGAGGCCACGACCGGGCCGGTCACGGCGACGCTTACCGTTCCAGGTGGTGGTGGCAGCCTGCCGCCGATCGACGCCACCATCGATCAGGGAATGCTGATGGCGCCGCTCCCCGCATCGATGGCGGCAGCCGTGCTGCCGGCGCTGCGGCAAGCCAACATGCTGGAGATTACGGTGACCGCGCCCGCAAAGGGGGTTCTGGCCGCCACCCGGGTCTCGCTGGCGGGGGCCTCGGCCGCGCTGCTCTATATCGATGATGCACAGAAGCGGGTGGGTACGGTCACGGCGCTGGTCAGGCCGGGCGACAAGCCGGCCTCGACCATACCGCCAGTGCCGCCGGTGCCGGTAGTGACACCGCCGCAGCCCTCCACGTCCGCCGTGCCCGCCGGATTGCCAGCCGGATTTGACGCCCACCCTCTGGGCGACGACTGCGATCCGCAGGCCCGCGAGATGGTGCCACCGCTGATCGGCCGGCTGGATGCCGCTCATGTGCTGTATGGCGCCGTCTGCATGGCCGGCGCCTATAACATGGTCTATCAGCTGTGGGTCGAAGACCAGAAGGGACAGATCGCGACGGCGGATATCGAGATGCCCGACGGCATCAGTCCGATCGACCTGATGAACGTAGACTATGATGCCGACAATCGCATGCTGTCGAGCTATGCCAAGGGCCGCGGGATCGGTGATTGCGGCACCGCCGCCAGTTGGGTATGGGATGGCCGCCGCTTCCGCCTGACATCGCTGATCGCGATGGAGGTCTGTCAGGGCATTCCGGCCGATGCCTGGCCGGTGCTGTATCGGGCGGAGATCCGCTGAAGATCACGCGCTGGTCAGGTCATTGGCAGGCCGGGCCATTGGCGCGCCGGAGCATTGGCGGGCCGGGTCACTGCCCGGCCAGTGTCGAGGCGATATCCGGCCCCGGTGCCGCGCCGTTCACCTGAATGCGGTGCCACAGCGCCAGCATCAGCAGCCCCCAGGCGCGCTGGCCCTGACCGGGGCGGTCGGCCGCCCGGAACAGGTCGATCACGGCCTCCCGTGGCGACAACCGGGCGATCAGCGGCTCGTCGGCCACCAGTGGCCCCAGCCGCGCGGCGTCGGCCGCAATCCACGCCCCCACCGGCACGGTGAAGCCGCGTTTGGGCGCAAACGGCGTCGCCTCCGGCAGATGCCGTGCCAGCCAGTGGCGCAGCAGCAGCTTGCCGCGCCGCCGGTCGACCTTCATCCGGTCGGGCAAGGGCCAGGCGAAGGCGGCCATGGCCGGGTCCAGAAACGGAGTGCGTCCCTCGATACCATTGGCCATCAGCATCCGGTCCAGCTTCAGCAGCAGGTCGTTGGGCAGCCAGTCGGCGCAATCCACCGCCTGAAGGCGTTGCAGCCGGGTGCCGCCGGCGCGGGCCGCCGCCGCTTCGGCGGCCGCCACGCCCTGGCGCCAGTCATCGGCCGTGGCCGACCATTCCGGCCGCAGCAGCCCCGTACCGTCCAGGTCGCCGCGACGGCGCATCGGGCGGCCCCCGAACAGCCGCCACCGACGGGCACGACGATACCGGCCATAGCCGGCGAACAGCTCGTCGCCGCCCTCGCCCGACAACACCACCTTCACATGGCCGCGCGCAATCTCGGCCAGCTTGAAACTGGGCAAAACCGCATAGTCCAGGGTCGGATCATCCAGCGCCCGCGCCACCTGCGGCGCGATCCGGTCGAAATCGGCGCGGGTCACCAGGGTTTCGATCAGATCGGCACCGGTCACGCCGGCAACGACGCGGGCAGCCGCCCGTTCGTCATGCACCCCGCCATCGCCGAATCCGGCGGTGAAGGCGGTCACCGGCCGGCTGTTCAGGCGCGCCATCATCGCCAGCACGGCCGAACTGTCGACACCGCCCGACAGGAACAGGCCATAGGGCACGTCGCTGCGCTGATGCAGATCGATGGTCTGCTCGAACACGCGGTCAAAAGCGGCCAGCGCCGCATCCATTCGGCGTCCGGGATCGGGATCGGGCCGCGCATCGCCCCCGGGCAGTGCCGGTGCCAGGCGGCGGTCGGTGATCCGCCCGGCCTCGACGATCAGCCGCTCGCCTGGCAGCACCCGGCGGATGGCCGGGAAAACCGTTCCGGCACCGGTGGTGAAATGCAGCTGCAGCAGTTCGATGATCCGCGCGTCATCCAGGGCCGTGCCGGCAAGCCCGGCCCGGATCAGGACCGCCGGCTCCGACGCGAAGGCAAAGCCTTCGGGCCCCTCGACGTAATATAGCGGCTTGATGCCGAACGGGTCACGCGCCAGCACCAGCCGGCCATCGCCGCTGCCGCGCGGATCATGCAGCGCGATGGCATACATGCCGCGCAACCGGTCGAAACCCTCGGTGCCGTGGCGCAGATACAGCGGCAGAGGCGGCTCGCAATCCGATGCGGTGCGGAAGGGTTCGCCGGCGAGGGCAGTCTTCAGTTCCCGATAGTTATAGACCTCGCCATTGGCGACCAGAGCCAGGCTCCGGCTGTGATCGCCACTCGGCACGGCGTTCCGGTCGGCCGGGTCGATCGGCCACAGCAGCGGCTGATCGCCGGTGGCGAGGTCGATGATCGCCAGCCGGGTATGGACCAGCCCCACCCCGCCACGCAGGGTCACACCATGGCCATCAGGGCCGCGATGGCCCATGGCGCCGGCCAGGCGCTCCAGAACCGCGCGGGTGGGCGGCTGGCCGTCCCGGGTCATGATGCCGGCGATGCCGCACATGGGCGACTGTTCCTTCAGCTCCGGGGCAGGATCCGGCGGAAGAGATCGGCATAGGCCCCGACCACCGCCGCCTCGGTGAAATTGCGCTCATAGGCCGTGCGGCCGCCGGCGATCATCGTCTCGCGCAGCCGGGTTTCGCGCAGCACGGTTTCGATGCTTGCCGCCATGGCCGCGTCGTGATCCACCGGTACCAGCAGGCCGTTGGCACCATGAGCGATCAGCTCCGACGGCCCCTGGCTTGCGGCCGCCACCACCGGCACGCCATGCGCCCAGGCTTCCAGCACGATATTGCCCAGCGGTTCGTGACGCGACGAACAGACGAACACATCGGCCGCCGCATACAGCGCCGCCACATCGGTGCGCCAGCCCAGGAATGACACCCGGTCGGTGATGCCAAGCCCGCGCGCCAGTTCGCGCAGATCGTCTTCCAGCGATCCCACGCCTGCCAGCCACAGATGCGCGCGCGGCACCTGCGCCACCGCACGGATCAGCACGTCGAAGCCCTTGTTCGGGTGCAGCCGCCCAAGTCCCAGGATCAGCGGCGCATCATCCGGCGTGCCCCAGCGCGACCGCGGCTCGGGCGGCATCGGCGTGGCGTCGACGAAATTGGGCACGTAGTGGCTGCGCTCGGCCGGCACGCCCTTGCGGCGCAGATAGGCGACGATATCGCGGGTGTTGCCGACCAGATGATCGGCTCCGCGATAGTTCTTCAGATCGTAATAACCACCCAGCCGTGCCACGTGAACGAAATCGCCCGTCGGGCAGGCGGCCGTGGCGCGGTTCATCCAGGTCAGCACGATGTCGGGCCGGAAGCGCTTCACCATCCGCCGCAATCGCCACCAGGTCTTGATGTCGGCATGGCGGCCGAAACGCAGCCCCTGGGGATCCAACCCCGCGGCCCGCAGCGTCGCCATGCGTTCCGGGTGGGGGCGAACGGCGATCGCCTGCTCGATCCCCCTGTGATGGAAGGCGACCGCCAGGCGGTCGAAAAAGGCCTCGGCACCGCCATGGGCGGCGCCCGCCATGAGCTGCATCACCCGGAGCGGCCGGCCATCCCTGAGCAGGACGGGGAGGTCCGGGGGGGTGACGACAGGTCGCGGCTGTTCGGTATCAGGCATCATCCGTCCGTCGGGTTGCCGGGAGGGCGAAGGTGGTCCGCCGTCACGGGCGGGCCCAGCCGATCGCAGCGGGCCCGGTCCATCCCGGCCACGACGGCGCGGATATCGTAGCCGAGCCGGTCCAGATGCGCACGGCCGTTCCGCGCCATCGCCTCGCGGCGGGCCGGATCGTCGGCCAGCGCACCGATGGCCGCCGCGAGTGTATCGGCAGTGGCCGGGTTCAGGGTCAGGCCGGCGCCGTGGACGATGTCGCGGAGCCCGCCGCGATCGGCCGCGATCAGCGGGCAGCCCATCGCCAGGGCCTCAACCGCGGTGCGGCCAAAGGGTTCGTCCCAGACCGACGGCACCACCGCCATCGCGGCGCGACCATAGAGGCCAAGGACCTGATCATAGGTGCGGAAGCCGGTCATCTCGATCAATGGCCGGTCGCGGCCGGCATTGATCTCCGCCACCCGCGCCCGCACGCCCGCCTCGAAGGTCGAAACGGCGGCCATCCGCGCGCCCGCGCCCTCAGGCGGGCGATCGGCGCCCACCATCACCGCCCGCCAGCCCGGCCGGTCGGCGAGTGCCGCGGCGGCCGCCTCGACGAACAGATCCGCGCCCTTGTCTCTGACAATGCGGCCGACGAACAGCACCACCTGCTCGCGCGGCTCGGTGATGGCCGCGCGCTTCGCGTCGAAGACGGACAGGTCGAAACCGATCGGGCAGACCACCGCCTTCGCCGCCAGCGCCGGATCGTCGATGCCGTCGATGCCGTCAAGCAGCCGCGCGCGGATATAGCCGCTGACACAGAACACCGTGTCGAGCCGGGCGAGCAATGCCCGACGTTCGGCGACACTGCGGAAACGGCGCATGGCCTGCGGATCGTTGTGCAGGAACAGGGCAAAACCGGCCCGGGGTGCGATTCGCATCAACCAGGGCAGAAATTCCGGCCGGTTATGGACCTCGATCAGCTTCGGCCGGGCGGCGAGCAGCACCCGGGTCGCCGAGATCAGATAGGCCAGGCGCCGCGACCCGATCAGCCCCCGGGTCGCAAGGCTGCGGAAGCGGATGCCCTCAAAGGGTCGCTCAACCGCAGCACCCAGGACCGTGGTGCGGTCGGCATAGCCACTGAATCGGACAAAATCACGCACCGAGAGCGCGATGGCGCCGGCATTGGCCGCCTGGAAGCTCTCGCTCGGCGTCAGCAGGATGGCAAGATCGGTCGGGCGGTGAGTCATTGGGTCACCAGCCCCGATCGCGCCACGCCAACCCGGTCAAGCAACGCCACCGCGGCCCGCTCCACGGTATCGACGGCAAGGCCGGTCATATAGCAGCGATCGGCCGACGAGGGCCGCTCGGCCGCGAGCTGGTGATAGGATTCGGGCGTCCGCACTGCCACAGCATGTTTTCCCCAAGGGCCATAGACCGCATCCGAGGTTGGTCCGAACAGACCCAGAGTCGGCGCGCCGGCCGCCGCCGCCATGTGCATCAGGCCGCTGTCATTGCCGACAAACAGGTCCGCACGCTCCAGCAGGGCCTGAACCGCCAGCAGCGGCAGGGCGCCGACGATGTCGGGGGCGTTCAGGCTCAGAGCGTGCGCGGCCGACAGCACCGGCTCCGCCTGTGGCCGTTCATGAGCGGCGGCGATCACGGCAACCGAGGCACCACCAAGCCGCCCCTTGGGCCCCGCCAGCCGCCCGATCAGGGCTGCGAACCGATCGGCCGACCATTGCTTGCCCACCCAGTTGGCGGCAGGGGCCACCACCAGAAGCTTGCGGCCATCGGCCGGCAGGGCTCGGGTGGCGACGTCGTGGTCCTGCGGCCGGGTCCAGATGCGGGGTGCCGGGGGTGGGTCCAGATCCAGCGTGCGCGCCAGTTGGAACAGCTTGTGGCGACCGTCTTCGTGGCGCGACAGCACCCGGCGGCGCCGGGCCCGCAGGATCCAGGCAATCGCCGAACCGCGCAGATCGACCACCATGTCCCAGTGCGTGCCGATCACCGCCCGCCACAGATCGCGCCAATGCCCGGCATGACGGCGCTTGACGATCGGGATCACCCGCTCGATCCCCGGCACGGCCGCAAACAGAGCCGCCGCGGGTGCGCCCACGGCAACGGTGACACGCGGCACGCCCCGCCCCGCCGCGCGCTCCGCCCGGATCAGATGATCGAGCAGGCCGGTCGACAGAACCGCATCGCCGATGCGGGTGGAGGTGATGAACAGCAGATTCATGCGCAGTCCCGACCATGGCATCCCGTCGGTTATAGGGTGCCGGTGGCCGGTGATGCAACCGTGGTCCCCGCAGCACCTGGTTTCGGCCCCATGGCATGCGCGGCTTCCCCTTGAACCCGCCGGTCGCCGACGCCACAGTTGAGCGGCTGGCCGGCAACCGGCCGCACCGGACGACGCCACCGACAGGACCGCCACATGACCGAGACCACCCAGCCCCGCATCGCCCGCCTGCCTGGCCGCAGCCTGATCATGCTCGACGGCGCCGATGCGCTGCGCTTCCTCGACGGGCTGGTATCGGGCGACCTCGATCCGGTGGCGGAAGGCCATGCCCGCTATGGCGCCCTGCTCACCCCCCAGGGCAAGATCCTGCATGATCTGATCGTGGCACCGGCCGATCCGGCGGCAGGCGCCGAACGATTGCTGGTGGAATGCGCCACGCCGCTTGCAAGCGATCTGGTCAAGCGGCTGACGCTGTACAAGCTGCGCGCCAAGGTGACCATCCGCCCCGCCACCGCGCTTGTGGTCGCGGTGGCCTTCGGTTCCGGTGCCACGGCGGCGTTGGGTATCGACGGTGCCCCCGGCAGCGTTCGGGCCACGGGCGGCGATGTCGCCGAGGGCGGCGTGCTGCAACTGACCGATCCGCGCCGCGCGGGGCTGGGTGTGCGGCTTTGGGGCAGCGATCAGGCCCTCGCCGACCGCGCAGCCGCGACCGGTCTTGCGCCAGCCGAGGCCACCGACTGGGATCTGTGGCGGATCGAGGCACGGGTGCCCGAAGGACCGGCGGACCTGCCGCCCGAACAGGGGCTGGCGCTGGAACACGATCTGGACCGGCTGAACGGCGTCGCCTTTGACAAGGGCTGCTATGTCGGGCAGGAAGTCACCACGCGCAGCAAGTTCCGCGGCCAGGTCCGCAAGCGCCTGTTCGTGGTCGATGCGGCCGATGGCGCCCGCCTGCCGCCGCCGGGCACACCGGTGATGGCGGGCGAGCGTGCGGCCGGCGATCTGCGCAGCAGCGTCGGGGGCACAGGCATCGCCCTGCTCCGGATCGACCGGACGGACGAGGCGGCAGCCGGCAGCGGCCCGGCCCTGACCGCCGATGGCATCACACTGGCCGCGCGACCGCGTGGCGACGACTGACACGGAAGATCCGCGCCCGGCATCACCTGCCGCGCGCCCATGGAAGGATGCCCGCGCCGTGACCGATACCCCAGCCGCCGCCGACGGCACCTGCCCATGGTGTGGCACCGATCCGCTCTACCGCGCCTATCACGACACCGAATGGGGCGTGCCGGTGCGCGACGACCGGCAGATGTTCGAGATGCTGGTGCTGGAAAGCTTCCAGTCGGGCCTGTCCTGGATCACCATCCTGCGCCGGCGCGAGGGGTTCCGACAGGCGTTTCTAGGCTTCGATGCCGAGGCCGTGGCCCGGATGGGGCCCGATGACGTCGACCGGCTGGTCGGTGATGCCGCCATCATCCGCCATCGCGGCAAGATCGAGGCGACGATCGGCAATGCCCGCGCCACTCTGGCGCTGCGCGATGCCGGGCGCGGGCTCGCCGAGACGCTGTGGGACGTGATCGACGGCCGCCAGATCACCAATCATCTGGCCAGCATGAGCGACGCCCAGGCCCGCACCGATCTGTCAGACCGGATTGCGAAGCTTCTGAAGCAGAAGGGCTTCAGGCATATGGGCTCGACCACCACCTATGCGCTGATGCAGGCGACCGGGCTGGTGAACGATCATCTGGTCAGTTGCCCGCGCCATGCCGAGATTGCCCGCGCCACAGGTGACGCGGGCTGAACCGGTCAGGCTTCCAGTTGAAGCACGGTCTCGGTCGGCACGTCCAGACGTGCACGACCGCCCAGGCCGATCAACTCGATGATGAAGGCGGCACCCGGCACCTCGGCGCCCACCTTGCGCAGCAGGGTGACGGCGGCCGATGCGGTGCCGCCGGTGGCCAGAAGGTCATCCACCAGCACCACCCGCTGGCCGGGCTCGATCATGCCCTCCTGCACCTCGACGACGTCCTCGCCATATTCCAGCGCATAGGCATGGCTGACGGTGCGGCCCGGCAGCTTGCCGCGCTTGCGCACCATCACGAAGCCCTTGCCCAGCGCCAGAGCCAGAGGGGCCGCCGCCAGAAAGCCGCGCGATTCGATCCCGGCCAGCAGGTCGGGCTGCATCGGGCGGATCGCCTCGGCCATCCGGTCGATGGTCTCGCGCCAGGCGTCGGAATGCGCCAGAAGCGTCGAGATGTCATAGAACAGAATGCCCGGCTTCGGAAAATCCGGAACGTGGCGGATATGGCTCGCAAGATCCATGGCGACACTGGTCCTTCTGGAGGTCGGCTAGAGGGGGTGCCGCGCGGCCACGACGACCGGGGCAGATCCGCCACCCGTCGAGCCTAGCAAAACGACAACCTGTAGTGGAGATATTTTCCGGCCAGAGTTCTTCTGGCGATCGATGTTCTTCTGGCGATCGATACCCGCCACGGCATCCACGGCTATCGAAACCGTGGTATGGCCTCGTCGTGACCCATCGGGTCCAGATGGGTGATGATCTCGGCCTCGGGATAATGCACCCGCAGCCGCCGCTCGGCCTCGTCGGCAATGGTATGGGCATGGGCCAGGCTCTGGTCCGGCAGCAGTTCCAGATGCATCTGAATGAAGGTATGCACGCTCGACGACCGGGTGCGCAGGTCGTGCATGCCTTTGACGCCCGGCACCGCCAGAATGATCGCCCGGATGCGTGCGCGATCCTCTGCCGGCAGTTCGTGGTCCATCAGCGCGTCCAGGGCACTGCGCCCGATGCCCCAGGCGCCGCGCAGCAGATGCAGCGCGATCAGCACCGCGATCACCGGATCGGCTTCTGTGATACCCAGATACTGGCTGAGCACGATCGAGGTGATCACGCCCAGATTGATCAGCAGATCGCCGGTATAGTGCAGCCGATCGGCACCGACCGCCATCGATCCGGTCTTTGCCTGCACATCGGCCTGATAGCGCACCAGCACCAGCGTCACAACGATGGCGATCACCATCACGGCGATGCCGATCGTGCCCTCGCCCACCGGTTCCGGCTGGAACAGCCGGCGCACGGCCTCCACCGTCAGCAGCAGCGCCGACCCTGCGACAAACAATGCCTGCCCCATGGCGGCCAGCGGTTCGGCCTTGCCATGGCCGAAGCGATGCCCGGCATCCGCCGGTCGCATCGCCTGGCGCACCGCCAGCAGCGTCACCAGGCTGGCACCGGCATCCGACACGCTGTCGACCAGACTGGACAGAATGCTGACCGACCCGGTCATGATCGCCGCCGCGATCTTCAGCGCCACCAGGGCCAGCGCCACGCACAGCGACGCCATCGTCACCCGGCGCTTCAGCCGGGCCAGCGCCGGGTCGGGTGGTGCCAGAACACCCGTGGGGGCCGGATCGCGGGCGGGAGACATCATCGGCGCCGGATCAGGGAAACAGCCATTGCCGGGTCCAGCCGGCACCGTCGCGCAGATAGACCAGCCGCTGATGCAGCCGGAAACGGCCTTCCTGCCAGAACTCCATGCGCTGCGGCACCACCCGGAAGCCCGACCAGTGATCGGGCCGCGGCACCCGGCCGACATTGAATTTCAGCGCGAATTCGGCCGCCCGCTTCTCAAGCTCATAGCGGCCCTTCATCGGCCGCGACTGCCGCGAGGCCCAGGCGCCGATCTGGCTGTCGCGGGCGCGGCTGGCGAAATAGGCATCGGCCTCGTCCGCCGTCACCTGCTCGACCTGCCCCTGAATGCGGACCTGACGGCCCAGCGGCATCCAGTAGAACAGAAGCGCCGCCTGCGGATTGCCCAGCAGATCGCGGCCCTTGTCGCTTTCGTAATTGGTATAGAAGACGAAGCCATCGCGGTCCCACGCCTTCAGCAGCACCATACGCGCCGCAGGCAGGCCGTCGGTGCCGGCGGTGGCCACGCACACGGCCGTGGGCTCGGTGATCGCGGGCTCGGCGCGCACATCGGCGTACCAGCCGCCAAACTGTTCGAACGGATCTTCAAGCTCGCGGATCGACATCAGATCACAGGCTCCGGCGGAAGGCGGGTCTTCAGGGACGGGATCGGTGCCCAATAGATGCACAGCCACCAGACGGGGGCAAGTCCGGGATGGAAAGCCGAGGGCAACGAGTCCAGGTTAACGCGCTTGCAGAGCCGCCATGAGGTATTGTGTGTCCCACGTGGCAAGTTTGCGCCTGGCCTT
>NZ_BMDZ01000092.1 GCF_014636235.1 Tistrella bauzanensis | reverse complement strand
CCGCGCGAGACCCCCGCCAAGCTCCCAAGCCGTCAGCAGACGGCGTCAAACCATGGGTAGCGGGCATTCGGCAACAGCCTCATGACCCGCCCGAGATAACCGCCAGAGATAGCCGCCGCGACATTATCAGCCCGATGCGCGTCAGACCAGCCGTCACAGACGATCGTCGTCATCACCGGAACAGCATCACCGGCACCAGACAGGATCGCACCATCTCGGCCGTGGTGCTGCCGATGATCAGGGTGCGGATGCGCGAATGGCCATAGGCGCCCATCACCAGCAGGTCGATGCCGTGGGACGCCACATGATCGGCGATCACCGCATCCGCCTCGCCCGCCAGGATGTCGGCGGTGACCGCGTAATCATGCTGGCGCAGGGTCTGGACGGCATTGTCGAAGCGGGCGCGGGCATCGCTGTTGGGGTTGCCCACCATCAGCAGATGGCAATCAAGCCCGGTGAACAGCTTGCCGGCGGCAATGTGGTTCACGGCCTTCATCGCGCTGGTGCCGCCATCGAAGGCGATCAGGAAGCGGTTGACCGGCCGGAAGGCGCGGGCCGCCACCAGCACCGGCCGCCGCGCCGCCCGCACCACCCGTTCCAGGTTCGACCCCAGATGCAGCCGGGCGAAATCGGCGGCCTCGCCACGCTTGCCGATCAGGATCAGGTCGGTATCGGGCTCCACCTCGGCCACCGCCTCGATCAGGTCGCCGCTGCGCAGCCTGGGCGTGACCTCGGCGATGCCGTCAGCCTTCAGCCGCGCCACCGCCTGATCGACCACCGCCCGGCCCAGCTTGCGGGCCACCCGCGCCTTTTTCTCGTCCAGATCCGCCAGTTCGGCCAGCAGGATCTCGCGGGCATCCATCGTCAGGCTGCCGCTCAGATTGGCGCTGCCGCCGGCCTCGCGCCGCCCCAGCACATGCATCACATCGATAGAGGCGCCGGTGCGCGCGGCCACCCAGGCCGCATGGTCGCAAACACTGTCGGCATAGGCCGACCCGTCGATCAGGGCGAGCAGCCTGGTCATGAACATCCTCCTCAATGCCCCATCAGGCGCTCCATGGCGCCGGGCTTATCGTGGATCGCCAGCCGGTCGACGATGGTCTCGCTGGCGGCATTCAGGCCGATGATCTCGACCTCGGTGGCTTCACGCCTGAATTTGAGCACGATCATGTCGAGCGCGGCCACACTTGATATGTCCCAGATATGCGCGCGGCTGACATCGATCACCACCCGGTCCAGCGCCTCGCGCACGTCGAAGGCGGCGGCGAAATCCTCGGCGGAGGCAAAGAACACCTGGCCTTCGACCACATAGGTGCGGGTGGCGCCGTCATCGGACAGGGTCGAGGTCACCCGGAACAGTTGCGCGATCTTCCAGGCGAAGAAGATGCCCGACAGCAGAACCCCGATCAGCACCCCGATCGCGAGATTATGGGTGGCCACCACCGTGATCACGGTCGCCAGCATCACGATGCTGGAGCTTCGCGGATGGCTGCGCAGATGGCCGATCGAGGCCCAACTGAAGGTGCCGATCGACACCATGATCATGATCGCGACCAGCGCCGCCATCGGGATCAGCCGCACCCAGTCGCCCAGCACCACGATCAGGAACAGCAGGAAAACACCCGCGCAGAAGCAGGACAGCCGGCCCCGGCCGCCGGATTTCACGTTGATCACCGACTGGCCGATCATGGCGCAGCCGGCCATGCCGCCCATGAAGCCGGTGACCGTGTTGGCCAGGCCCTGGCCGATGCATTCGCGGTTGCGATCGCTGCGGGTGTCGGTCAACTCGTCGACAATGGTGGCGGTCATCAGGCTTTCGAGCAACCCCACCGCCGCCACCGCCGCCGAATAGGGCAGGATGATCAGCAGGGTCTCCATGGTCAGCGGAATGTCGGGCAGCAGGAACACCGGCAGGGTCGAGGGCAGCTCGCCCATATCGCCCACAGTGCGCAGATCCAGCCCCAGAGCCAGCGACACCGCGGTCAGCACCAGAATGCAGATCAACGGCGACGGCACCGCCCGGGTCAGGCGCGGGAACAGATAGATGATCGCCAGCCCCGCCGCGACCATCACATAAGTCAGATGCGGCACGCCGATCAACTCAGGCAGTTGCGCCATGAAAATCAGGATCGCGAGCGCGTTGACGAAACCGGTCATCACCGATTTCGACACGAAGCGCATCACATAACCCAGCTTCAGCAGCCCGGCCACGATCTGGATCAGCCCGGCAAGCACGGTGGCCGCCAGCAGATATTGCAGGCCATGATCGCGGACCAGCGTCACCATCAGCACGGCGGTCGCGGCGGTCGCGGCCGAAATCATCCCCGGCCGGCCGCCGGCAATGGCGGTGATCACCGCGATCGAGAACGAGGCATAGAGCCCGATCTTGGGATCGACCCCGGCGATGATCGAGAACGCGATCGCCTCAGGGATCAACGCCAGGGCGACGACGAGGCCCGACAGAACATCGCCACGGATGTTGCCGAGCCATTCGGACCGGGTCCGACGGAACAGGGTGGTGGACAAGCACAGGATCTCCGGACGAGCCCCGATCAGCACACGCCACCCGCGCACCCGACCTGGCAGGCCGGCGGCGGCATCAACAGCGGATGATCGGGTAAATTTTTCTGGGCCGCGGGGGATGAAGACAGACGGTCTGCGGGCATGACGACCGACAGGCGACACCGGGCTTGAGACAGCGGGGCGGAACCGGTCAGGGGATCAGTCATGCGGCGACGGTCGGGATCTACATCGGCTTGGGTCGCACTTTCTGGCGAGGATCGGCGGTCAGCGGCGATGCTGCAATGCAGCAGGCCTATCGATACCGCCAGACGGGCGGGGATGCAAGCCTTCAGCGCCGGGGTGGGTGGTCAGCGCCGCCGCACACAGGGGGAAAGCGACCGCGAGACGTCTGGAGAAGCGGGCCGGCGCCGAGGGGGCTGCATGTCTGACACCTACAAAGACTTTGACATGCCCACGACAGCCGTGCGCAGCCACAGATGCGCGGGATTGCCGCCGCGCCGTTCGTGCCAGATCTGAACAAAGGGAAATGGCGGTATTGAAAACGGCGGTTCGAAAACAACGAAGGCCGGGTCGCGTTCATAGAGCGCAAGGGCTTTCCGTGCAACGGTCAGCACGAGATCCGTTCCGTAGATCAACCGTGACGCGTTTCCCCAATGTGGCAGCGTGACGGCAATGCGGCGTGCATGGCCGATGGCGCGCAAGGCCGTGTCGATTTCGGTGTCCGCACCGTCCTTCATGGCAACCAGGACATGGGGCCGCAGAAGATAGGCCTCCATATCGAGGCGGTCTTGGCCCGCCATTCCCTCCCAGCCCGCAAGGCACACGAAGCGCTCGACGAAAAGCTGTTCGGCTTCCACCCGTTCCGGACGATCGGGAAAGACGCCCAAGGCAAGATCGCACTCCCCTTCCATAACCTGCCCAAGCATGGCTTCCCGGCTTGATTGGGTTATCACCAGGTCAATCCCCGGCGCCGCGAGGCGGAGCATTTTCAGCAGACCCGGGAGGATCACGGCAGAGCCGTAATCCGACATCGCCAGGCGGAACGTGCGTTTCTCCCTCGCAGGATCGAAGCCCCCCGGCCCCACAACCTCCCGCACCAGTCGCAAGGCTTCGTTCAGGGCCGGAACAATCTCAAGCGCCTTTGCGCTCGGCACGAGGCCCCCGTCTCGGCGTATCAGCAAGGGGTCATCGAACAGATGTCGCAGACGCCCGAGCGCGTGACTGACCGCTGGCTGGCTCATGTTCAGTCGGACGGCCGTGCGCAACACATGCCGCTCGACCAGCAGAGCGTCGAGGACCACCAGAAGGTTAAGGTCGATGCCGCGTAGGGTATTCACGTCATGGATATAAGAGATATTATATCGGAATTTTCATCGATAAACAAAATAGTGCATCTGGTGAACATCGGAGGTTCACCATGCAAACCAACGCACTGCTCCTTATCCTCGCCGCGATCGCCGTCGGTGCGGTTGTCCCGTTTCAGGCCGGGGCCAATGCGGCACTTGGACGGGCTCTCGGCCACCCTCTTTGGGGGACGCTCGTTTCCCTTTGCGTCAGCTTCGCCTGCATCCTGCCCATCATGGCGCTGGCCAAGGTGGGGGCGCCGACCCTGTCCAATCTGGCGCAGGCGCCCCGCTGGATATGGATCGGCGGTATCGTCGGCGTCGCCTATATCACCGGCGCGCTCATGCTTGCGCCAAAACTCGGCGCCGCCGGCTTCATCATGGCGGTGATCGCCGGGCAAATGCTGGCGTCGATCATCATCGATCAGTGGGGCCTCGTCGGCCTGCCTCGAAAGCCCGTCTCGTTGTTCCGCCTGGCCGGTGTCGGCCTGATCTTCCTCGGGCTGATCGTCATGCAGTTTCAGGCCCTTGGCGCGAAGCCAACCATTGGATCGTAAAGAGCCGGAAGCCCGCGGCGATATTTCAGGAAAGATCACCCGTGAAACTGCTTCACATCGACTCCAGCATTCTCGGTCAGCAATCCGTGAGCCGCATGCTGTCCGGCGCTGGCGGGCTGACAGTCGCTCACAGGGATATATTGTCCAATATGTCAATTTAAATAAGATCTGGCCGTATATCTTCTCAAGGAGGCATCCAGAGGAGATCCGATATGGCCAATGGTTACTTCCAGTACATGAACTATTTTCCTGAGCCCGCCGTTCTTCAGAACCGGCTGGGGCACCTGCTCGATACTCTGATGACGCTGGATCTGAACCTTGTCGGCAAGATCACGCGGCTTCATGACGCGGCGGCACAGGCGGCAGGCGGCGCATCCCTGACCGTGCCGGCGGCGGCGGCCCTGCTCGGGCGGCTGCGGTCGGGCGATCATGTCGTGTTCGTCACCGGCTGCGCGGTCCGGCCCGGTCTGGTGCCCTGGCTGGGGGAGCCGGACGGCCCCTGCGGGGTCGCGGCCCTGGCGCGGGCGCTGTATCTGGCGACCGGCGCCATATCGACCGTGGTCATCTCAACGCCGCTCGCCCCCCAGGCGCAGGCGGCCCTGCGCAGCGCCGGCGCCACGGTGGTCGATCAGGCGATGCTGGATGCCGTGGCCGCCCAGCCACGGGTGACCTTCTGTGCGACGGTGCAGCCGTTTTCGCCCGACACCGATCATGGCCCGGCGATGACCGCGTTGATCGACCGCCTGCGCCCGGCGGCGGTGCTGTCGGTGGAACATCTGGGGCGGGCTTCCGACGGACAGGCCTATTTCTCGACCGGCGTGCCGTTTCCCGGCGACGTCCTGCGCTCGGACCCGCTGTTCGGGCGGGCGGCGGAACAGGGCGCGCTGCTGCTGAGCTGCCTCGACAACGCCAACGAGGCCGGAACCGCGGCCCTGCACGACCCGGCGCATGATCACTTCCCGCCCATCGCCCGCGCCTTCGATCATGTCCTGCCCGGCACCACCGCCAACTGGGCGGCCTATGCGCTGACGGCGGCCCTGGCCGCGCTCGCCGGACGGCCCGATGCCACGGTCGATGGCCGGTTCGACATGGACGGGGTCACCGCCACCCTCGCCGCCGGCGCCATCGACCCCTTCGGCGGCTTCGCCGACCGGCATGCCGGCACCGACACGATCGAGGGGCACTATCACGGGCTGGTCGTCGACCTGATGGCGCGCGCGGCCCATGGCTTCATCGACGCCCGCCGCTTCACCGACAGCCGGTTCACCGACAGCCGGGGCGCCGATACCTGACCCGCCGTCACCGCCGCCGTGGCATCCGCGCCGGCCATGGCAGATGCGGCACCACCAGCGCCAGAACCACCAGGCCGATCCCGGCCACGGCCCGTGGTTCCGGCGCCTCGCCAAAGGCGATCGCGGCAATGGCCAGCGCGAAAATCGGCTTCAGGCATTCAACCGGCGCGGCATTGGCCAGCGGCGCCAGACGATAGGCCACCGCCGCCAGCCCGACCGCCAGAAACGTCACCACCCCGGCCGCCAGCGGCAGGGCCACCGCCACCGCCTGTGGCCCCGACAGCGCCGGCCAGGATGTGACGCACATCATCACGGCCGAGGCCATGCCGACATGGGCCAGCGACACCATGGTGGACGCGGTGCTCATCGCCGCGCGCCCCATGGCGCGGGTGGTCAGCACCATCAACACCGTCGAGACGAAGCTGACGCCAAGGGCTGCGACGGCGATACCGGCATCGTCGCCATCCGGCAGCGACGGCATCAGGCCAAGGATGGTGCCACCCAGCGCCAGCAGGCCCGCCATCCGCCGCGCGGGCGGCAAGGGTTCGGCGAAGATCACCGCGCCGATCGCCGCCGCCGTCAACGGCGCCGCCAGATTGACCGCATAGACCACGCCCAGATCGAGCCGGGCCACGGCGGCGAAGGTGCCGAAGATCGATCCGAAGCAGAACACCGCCCGCGCCAGCACCAGCGGCTGGGCGAAGCTCCGCCGCAATGATGGCCAGAGGGCGGCGGCGATCCACACCAGCACGGACGGCAGGCCCAGCCCCACCCCCATGATCACCAGTGTGCCGGCATCGGCGACCCTGACCAGGGCGCCGCTGGCGGCGACGAGCAGCGCCGACATGGCCATCGCCATCTCGGCCGTGGATGTCGCGGTTGGATGAAAACGCATGACAGTTCCTGTCACCATTCATGTCGGAATGATGACAGTCTGCGCGCGCGCCGCGTGATATCGGAGCCGACATTCGCGGATATATCACAATGGTGCCGGCTCAGATGGGGGTGCCGGCCCAGATCGGGGTGCCGGCTCAGATCAACTGCATATCGTCGCCCACGAAGAGTTGCACCCGATCGGCCGCGAAGCGGGCGATGGTATAGTCGACCGGTATGCCCGCCGCATCGACCTTCACCGTCTCGGCGATCAGGATCGGCTGGGTCAGCGCCTGCTGAAGATGGCGGGCCTCGTCGTCGCCGGGCAGGCGCGCGGTGATCCGGGTCGCCCGCCGGGTGATCTCGCCCAGGGCGAAGCGGTCATAGACATCGCTGATACAGTCGAAGCCTGACACCATCCGCGCGGCATCGGGCAGGCGCGCGGCCGGCAGATGGTGGCGGGTCAGTGAAATCGGCACCGTGTCGGCGAAGCCCAGGGTCTCGAAGAACACGACGCCCATGCCCGGATCGATCGACAACCATTCGGCGATCTCGATGCTCGCCGGAATTTCGGCGGCACGGATGATCCGGGCCGTGGGCCGCAGGTTCTGCTTCAGCAGATTGGTGCCGAACCGGCTGCTGCGGCCGATTTCATACAGCACCGGATGTTCCTGCACAAAGGCGCCGCGCCCCTTCTCGATCCGGATCAGCCCCTTGCGCTGCAATTCGGCCAGGGCCCGGCGCAGGGTGCCCCGGTTCACCCCGAACATCTGCGACAGGGCATTCTCCGACGGCAGCCGCTCGCCCGGCTTCAGGCTTCGCCGTTCGATCTCGCGCATCAGGCTCAGCTCGATCTGGCGCCAGCGCGGCACGGTGTCGTCGGCATCGTGGCGATACATCAGCTCCGGATTCCTTCCTCTCGACCGCGCCCCGCAGCACCCACCGCTGGCGCCAATATCGGCGTCGGCGGAAAACACGGCCGGTGGTCATCAAACTTACATCGTTCGCCGACATACTCCGCATCACATCCTGATCACATGTCTATACAGGCCATCCAACAGCCGCAAGACGAAAAATCACCAGACATCGGCACCACAGGTCGAGCACCCCCGAATGCGGCGGGGCTCTGGGAACGACGCCCATGAACATTGGAGAGCGGTTCATGACACTGTCCCGACGGACATATCTCAAGGGCATGAGCGCCGCCATGGCGGCCGGCCTGGTGACCACCCCGTTCGCGGGCGTGTCCCGCGCCGCCGCCGCCGGCGGCCGGCTGGTGATCGCGGTGCAGGACAATCCGCCGCAGCTCGACCCGCTGCGCCTGACGACCAATGTGGCGTTCCGGGTGCTTGAGAATATCTATGACCGGCCGCTGGGACAGAGCGCCGACGCATCGGGCGTCGCCCGCGCGGGGCTGGCCGAACAGGCCCGGCGCATCGACCCGACCACCTTCGAGATCACGCTGCGCGAGGGTGTGGTCTTCCACGACGGCAGCCCGCTTTCCGCCGAGGATGTCGCCTTCACCTTCGGCCCCGCGCGCATGAACACCGATGGCGCGCCCGGTGCCGCCATCGGCCGGCAGTTCTTCGGCGTGCTCGACCGGGTGGAGGCGGTCGACGACCGCCGGGTGCGGTTCGTGACCCGCGCGCCCGACCCGCTGTTCGAGGCGCGCCTGTCGGGCTGGGCCGCGCAGGTCATCAGCCGGCGGGCGTTCCAGGCGATGGACGGCGACTGGGACCGCTGGGCGCTTTCCCCTGTCGGCACCGGCCCCTACAAGGTCGCGGAGGTGCGCACCGGCAGCCTGATCCGCCTGAAAGCCCATGACGCCTATTGGGGCGGCCGGCCGGCCTTTGACGAGATCGAGTTCCGGGTGGTGCCCGAGGCGTCGGCGCGGGTGAACGGCCTTGCCGCCGGCGACTGGCGGCTGGCGACCGAGCTTGGCACTGATCAGATCCCGCTGGTGGAACGCCGTGGCGGGCTTGAGGTCACCGGCGGCCCGATCGCCAACACCCGGGTGCTGAATTACGGCACCCGCGCCGGCGGTCCGCTGGCCGATGTCAGGGTGCGCCGCGCGCTCGGTATGGCCATCG
This sequence comes from Tistrella bauzanensis, assembly GCF_014636235.1. Classification (NCBI taxonomy): domain Bacteria; kingdom Pseudomonadati; phylum Pseudomonadota; class Alphaproteobacteria; order Geminicoccales; family Geminicoccaceae; genus Tistrella; species Tistrella bauzanensis. The sequence continues at coordinate 7,334 of NZ_BMDZ01000092.1, read as the reverse complement.
ACCGCAAACTGATCGTGGACCAGTTGTTCGCCGGCCGGGTCGACGTGCCCAAGGGCTATCAGTGGCCGGCCTATGGCGGGATGTTCGTGGCCGACGCCGCGGCCCCCGCCTATGCGCCGGAAGAGGCCCGGCGGCTGCTGAAAGAGGCGGGCTATGACGGCGCGCCCATCCCCTATCGCACTCAGGTGAATTATTACACCGCCGAATTGCAGACCGCCCAGGTTCTGGTCGAGATGTGGCGCGCGGTGGGGCTGACGGTCGACCTCAACATCGTCGAGAACTGGAATCAGGTCTTCGCCAAGCCCGCGAACGCGATCTTCAACGGCTCGATCAACATGGTGCTGCCCGATGTCATGGGGTCGCTGTGGCCGCTTTATGGCCCGAACGGCTTCATCCAGCGCCAGGTCGGCGCCTGGCAGAACGACGAATTCGACGCACTTGGCGCCGAGCTTGCCACATTGATGGACCATGACGCCCGTCTGGCCGCGCATCGCCGGGTACTCGACCTCTTCGGTCATGACGATCCGCCGGGCACGGTGCTGCATTCAAGCGGCATCTTCTATGGCAAGGACAAGGCGCTCGACTGGCGGGCATCCGGCACGCCCGCCATGTATTTCGGCCCGGCCACGGGCGGGCGCGCATGACCGGCGCCACGGGCGGCATGGGTCCGCGCAACATGCAGCGGCCAGATAAGGGGCGGTCAGATGAGGGGCTGGCCAACGTGCTGCTCGTCGTGGTCGACCAGTGGCGCGGCGACTGGATGCCGGCGGATGGTGGTGGCCCAAAGCCGCCGCGTCTGCCGGCGCTGGAACGGCTGATGCGCGAGGGCACCACCTTCCGCCGCCACTATGCCCAGGCGACGCCCTGCGGCCCGTCGCGCGCGTCGCTGCTGACCGGCATGTATGCCATGAACCACCGGGTGGTGCAGAACCGGGTGCCGATGGCCGGCCACATCACCAATCTGGGCCAGGAGGTCCGCCGCGCCGGCCACATGCCGGCGCTGGTGGGCTACACCTCGTGGATGCCCGATCCGCGCGTGACCCCGGCGGGCGATCCGCGCTATCGCATGCTGGGCGCCAACATGCCCGGCTGGACGGTGCTGGCCAGCCTTGAGGAGCCTGATTTCGAGCAGTATTTCGGCCATCTGCGCCGCAATGGCGTGGATCTGCCCGAAGACCCGTTCGACATCTGGCGGCCGACGGACGGCATCGCGTCGCAGCCCGCGGCCGCCGTGCCGCGACGGCTGTCCGATACCGCCTGGGCGACCGATGCGGCACTCGACCACATCGCCGGTCGCCGCCGGCAGCCCTGGTTCCTGCATCTGGGCTATTGGCGGCCGCATCCGCCGTTTCTGGCGCCCGAACCCTATGACCGGCTGCACGCGCCCGACCGCCTGCCGGCGCCGGTCGCCCGGGATGCCGGCGGTGGCCACGCCCATCCCTATCAGAAATGGCTGGCCGCCACGACACGGGCCTGCGATTTCGTTCAGGGCGCACCCGGGCTTGCCGCCGACCTCGACGACGCGGCGGTGATGCGGCTGCGCGGCCAGTATGCCGGGCTGATGACCGAGATCGACGACCATCTTGGCCGGGTGCTCGACCATCTGGACCGGACCGGCGAGATCGACCGCACGCTGATCGTGTTCACCAGCGATCATGGCGAGATGCTGGGCGACCACCGGCTGTTCGGCAAGCTGACCCATCACGATGCCGCCTTTCACGTGCCCCTGGTGGTGCGCGATCCACGCGCGCCGGGCGATGCGCGCGGCCGGGTGGTCGATGCCTTCACCGAAAGCGTCGATGTGATGCCAACCATCCTCGACTGGCTGGATCTGCCGGTGCCCATGCAATGCGACGGCGCGAGCCTGCTGGCATTCTGCCGGGGCGGGACCGTGGCGGGCTGGCGCGATGCCGCCCATTTCGAATTCGACTTCAGCGATCCGGTGACCTCTGCGGCGGAACGGGCACTCGGTCTGTCGTCGGATCTGTGCGGTCTGGCGGTGCTGCGCGGCCAGCGGTTCAAATATGTCCATTTCGCCGGGCTGCCGCCGCTGCTGTTCGACATGGTGGCCGATCCGCATGAACGCCGCGACCTGGCCGGCGATCCCGACCACGCGGCGGTGGCGCTGGATTGCGCGCAACGCCTGCTGTCGTGGCGCCTCGCCCATGCCGATCGCAGCCTCACCCGCTATCGCGGCAGTCCCGATGGCCTCACCATCGACGGCCGCCTCATCGGAACCGGCTCATGACCGACCCTCTTCTCAGCCTTGAAGGCTTCACCGTTATCTTCGGCGATACGGGCGGTGCCGCACCCGCCGTCGCCGGCATCGACCTCGCGGTCGGGCGCGGCGAAACGCTCGGCATCGTCGGCGAAAGCGGCAGCGGCAAAAGCGTCACCTGGCTGGCGGCACTGGGCCTGCTTGGTGCCAACGCGCGGACCGGCGGCCGGGTCCGCCTCGACGGCCGCGATGTCAGCCGGCTCGATCCCGCCGCCGCCGCCTCGATCCGGGGCCGACGCATCGCGATGATCTTTCAGGATCCGATGAGCGCGCTCAACCCCGTGCTCAGCATCGGCCGCCAGATCCGCGAAGTGCTGGCCCTGCATCGCGGCCTGCGCGGCCGGCCAGCGCGCGACGAGGCCTGCCGCCTGCTCGACCGGGTGGGCATCGCCACCCCGGCGGCGCGGCTCGGCGCCTATCCGCATGAGTTGTCGGGCGGCATGTGTCAACGGGTGATGATCGCCATGGCGCTGGCCGGCGAACCCGACCTGCTGATCGCCGATGAACCCACAACCGCGCTCGACGCCACCATTCAGGCCCAGATCCTGGATCTGCTGGCGGATCTGCGCGACGAACGCGGCATGTCGCTGGTGTTGATCAGCCATGACCTTGGCGTGGTCGCCGATCTGGCCGACCGGATCGCGGTGATGTATTGCGGCCGGGTGGTTGAAACCGCGCCCACCGATGCCCTCTTCCGGCACCAGCGCCACCCCTATACCGCCGGGCTGATGGCCGCGGTGCCCCGGCTGCATGGCCCGCGCCGGCGGCTGGTAGCCATTCCCGGCCAGATACCGGCGGCGGGGGCGGCCGGCGCCGGGGCCGCCCGGCGGGGTTGTGTCTTCGCGCCGCGCTGCGCCCAGGCCGACGCCATCGCCGGATGCGCCGACAGCATGCCGCCGCTGGCCCCCCTCGCCGCCGATACCCTCGCCGCCGATACCCTCGCCGCCGACAGGCTCCATCAGGTCGCCTGCTTCAAGGCAACCGCCCTCCCCCATAGCCACCGCCAGCCGATGCTGTGGGAGATGGCCGGATGACCATCGACGCTCCCTTCGTGGCCGTCGACGACCTCGCCTGCCATTTCCGCGGCCGCGCGACCGGCCTGCCGCTGCCGTTTCTGCGGCGCCCGGCGCCGACGGTGGCGCCGGTCGACGGGGTCAGTTTCCAGATCCCGCGCGGCGGCACGCTGGGCCTTGTCGGTGAAAGCGGCTGCGGCAAGTCGACCACCGCGCGCGCGGTGCTGGGCCTGACCCCGATCACCCGTGGCCGGGTCACCGTCGACGGCCAGCCGGTGCCGCGCCGGCGCGATGCCGCATGGCGCCATGCGCGGCGCCGGATGCAGATGGTCTATCAGGACACGCTGGGCGCGCTGGACCCGCGCCTGCCGGTTCTGGCCCAGCTTCGCGAACCGCTCGACATCCACCGGATCGGCGACAGCCGCGACCGCGACGACCGGGCGCTCACCCTGCTGCGCGAGGTGGGGCTGGACGGCGCCGTCGCCCGCCGCCGGCCGCAGGAACTCTCGGGCGGTCAGCGCCAGCGCGTGGTGCTGGCGCGGGCGCTGATCCTGGATCCGGCGTTTCTGGTCTGCGACGAGCCAGTCTCGGCGCTGGATGTCTCGGTGCAGGCGCAGGTGTTGAACCTGCTCGACGATCTGCGCCAGATGCGCGGGCTGACCACGCTGTTCATCAGCCACGATCTGAAGGTGGTGCGTCAGGTGTCGGACCGGGTGGCGGTGATGTATCTGGGCCGGATCGTCGAACAGGGGCCGGTCGACATGGTGCTGCACCAGCCTTTGCACCCCTATAGCCGGGCGCTGGTCGCATCGGTGGCGGGCCGGCGCGATACGGCCGGCCTTGCCACCGGCCGGGTGCGGCTGGCCGGCGATCCGCCCGATCCGGCACGCCGGCCCCAGGGCTGCGCCTTCCATCCCCGTTGCCCGCTGACGACCGGTCTGTGCCGGACCACCCCGCCGCCGATGCGCCCGGCGGGCGCCGACCGCATGGTCGCCTGCCATCAGGTCGCGGAGACCGGAAGCGCCGCCGCCGCCGCCTTCATCCCCGGTGACCGCGACATCCGGCCGCTGGCCGCATCCGGAGGTGGGCGATGACGGGGTTCGTGGTCTCACGCCTGCTCAGGGCCGCGCTCACCCTGTTGCTGATTGTCAGCCTCGCCTTCGTCGTGCTCAGGGCCTCGGGCGATCCGGCGCTGCTGATCTTGTCGGTCGATGCACCGGCCGAGGCGATCGAGGCGTTCCGCAAGGCCTGGGGCCTGGACCAGCCGCTGTGGCTGCAATACCTGCACTATCTGCGCGCGGTGGCGACCGGCGATCTCGGCCAGTCGATGCTCGACGGCCGGCCGGCGGTGGATGTGGTGTTCGAACGCATCCCGGCGACGCTGATGATCACCGTGCCGGCGCTGGTGATGAAGCTGGCGATCGGCCTGCCGGCCGGCATCCATGCGGCGCTGCACCGCGATGCCGCCGGCGACCGGGTGACCATGGCGGCGGCGATGATCGGCCATGCGATGCCAAGCTTCGTCTTCGCCCTGCTGCTGGTGCTGGTGTTCTCGGTGGAACTGGGCTGGCTGCCCTCGGCCGGATCGGGGGCGGGGTCTGGAGCCGGGTTGGAGGATTGGCGCCATGCGGTGATGCCGGTCGTCACTCTTGGCGTTGCCGGCGCCGCGGCGGTGGCGCGGTTCAGCCGCTCGGCGATGATCGAGGTGCTGGGCCGGCCCTATATCCGCACCGCATCGGCCAAGGGTCTGGTCTGGCGGCGGGTGGTGCGCGATCACGCCCTGCCCAATGCCGCGATCCCCACCGTCACCCTGCTGGGCTTCCTGCTGGGCGGGTTGATCGCGGGGGCGGTGGTGGTGGAAACCGTGTTTGCCTGGCCCGGCATCGGGCGGTTGATGGTAACGGCGGTCGCGAACCGCGATCTGGCCGTGGTCCAGACCATCCTGCTGCTGGCCGGCGCCACCATGGTTGCCGCCAATCTCGCGATCGATCTGGCCTATGGCTGGCTCGATCCGCGCATCCGCCGCGCCGGCGGCGCCGGCAGCCTGATCGAGGATCCGTCATGACCACTGCCCCTGATCTGCCCGCGCGCGCCGGCATCGCCCCCACCGTTCGGCGTCGGCGGCGGTGGCCGCGATTGAAGGCCGGGCGCCTGCTGCTCTGGTTCTCGGCGGGCTGGCTGGCGCTGATGCTGGTGGCGGCGCTGGGCGCCGGTTATCTGGCGCCCTATGCCTATGACGCGCTCGACCTGCGCCAGCGGCTGGCGCCGCCGGCGGGCCTGGGCGGCGGCATGCTCCATCCGCTCGGCACCGACGATCTGGGCCGCGACATGCTCTCGCGGCTTCTGGTCTCGATCCGGATCAGCCTGACCATCGCCTTCGCCTCGACGGCGATCGCCATGGTGATCGGCACGACCGCTGGCTTTCTGGCGGCGCATTTCCGCGGCTGGATCGAACAGGCGCTGTTGGTTCTGATCGACCTGCAGGCGGCGATCCCGTTCATGATCTTCGCGCTGGCGGTGCTCGCCTTCTTCGGCAACGACCTGCTGCTGTTCGTGGTGCTGATGGGCTTCCATGGCTGGGAGAAAATCGCCCGCATCGCGCGCGGACTGGCGCTTTCAGCCGGGGGCCAGGGTTATGTCGCGGCGGCGGGCGACCTGGGCGCCGGACCGGTCCGGATCTATCTGCGCCATGTGCTGCCCAACATGGCGGGCACGTTGATCGTGTCGGCCACGCTCAACTTTCCCGAAATCATGCTGATCGAAAGCGGGTTGTCGTTTCTGGGGCTCGGCGTGCAGCCGCCGCTGGCCAGCCTTGGCAACATGGTGGGCTATGGCCGTGATTATCTGGAAGTCGCGCCCTGGATTCCGCTACTTCCCGCACTGGTCATCGTAACGACCGCGCTCGCGGTCGGCCTTCTGGGAGATCTGCTGCGCGACCGGCTGGATGCGCCCCTCGCCTGACCTGCGATCGGCGTGCCCGCGATCGACGTGCCCACCATCGGCGTGCCCACCGTCGACGTGCCCGGCATCGACGCGATAGGCGCGCAGGATGCGGCGGCTGATCAGCGCCGGCAGCCGCTCGGCAAAGCCGGCGTAATAATCCTCGATCACCACCGACCGGTGGGCGCCGGTCGCAGGCGGCACCGCCTCGATCGCGGCGGCAAAGTGCTGCATCGCGTCGACCGCGGCGTCATCCTCGCCGTCCAGCACCCGCAACAGATGCAGATGCCCCTGGATCGCCCGCAGGATCAGCCCCGCCTGAAGACCCACGACCGGGGTGAGCAGGCCATCGAGCGCCGCTTCCATCCGGGCGACCGCGGCATGACCGGGGTCGGTCTCGGTGGGGGGCGGAATGATCAGCGCGTCGCCGCGCAGGCGGTTGCGCAGGGTGAACTCCACCAGCGCCTGTTCGGTCCTGAGGAAACCCAGCAGATCGGCTTCCCGGATGTCGTTGGTGAAGAAGCCGCGGCTCGGCACCAGTTGCACCATGCCCTCGGCCCACAGCCGGAACAGGGCTTCCCGGACCGGCGTGTTGCTGACCCGCGCGGTGTCGGCGATATCGGTGATCGAGAGCTTCTGATTGGGCACCACTGGATCACGAATGAGCCAGTTGCACAACCTTAGGTAGATCCCCTGGGGGTCGGTATCGTGAGGGCTGTCGCTCATGGTGTTTTCAATCGTGGACAAGGGGGCGAGCGAGCCGGTCGGCACTCGTCGGACTCTCCGAGAATGCAACTATAAGACGCATCTCGGTATCACGAACGATATCTTTGTATGCTGACCCATCGCTTAAGGATAGACGTTTCCATTCAGAGATATATCTGTCAATGACGTAAATATGACAAATCCGAACATTTTTAAATAAAAAGCGCGATACCATGACTATACTCCAAATACCGAATGCAACTCGGAATTTTCATTATTTCAGTCGAATTACAGTTTTATGAATATATCCGGCAATATGAGCCTGTTGCAGAATGGGCTCCAACCCTGTCGATGTCCGCTTGCCCCCGCGCTGCGGGGCTGATTCCCTCGGGTGAGGT
>NZ_BMDZ01000091.1 GCF_014636235.1 Tistrella bauzanensis | reverse complement strand
CCGACGCAAGGTCGCCGCTTGGGACGACGACTTCCTCGCAAGCATCATCGCAGCTTAAAATTTTCACCCGATTCCCCTGGTGCCCGTATCCGGGGCGGGATCACTTCCGGGGCGGGATCACGGATCAAGCCGCCAGGCATCGGGCAGATGATGCGGCAGGCCCAGCCGGTCAACCCAGACCAGATCGAACCGCAGGCAATCGACGCCGCCGGCGCCGATCCGCGCGCCCTGGCCCAGCACCCAGGCGGCGGCGCCGGCCAGCCGCCGGCGCTGGGCGGGCATCACCGCCTCGCCCGCCGCCATCCGGTCGGGGCGGCGCTTGACCTCGACGATCGCCACCACCCGGCCGCGCCGCACCAGCAGGTCGATCTCGCCGGCCGGCGTCTTCAGCCGGCGGGCGAGCACCCGCCAGCCGCACAGCCTCAGCCGCAGCGCCGCCAGAAACTCGGCCCGCCTGCCGGCGCGTTCCGACCGGCGACCCCGGCCGGCGCGCGCCCGGTTCGTGCCATCCCGGCTGGTCGGCGCGCCCCGCCGGGTCATGCCGCCGGGTCGTCCTGCGGATCGTCGGCGCCATCGTCGGATGCGCCGCCCAGCGCCGCCGCGCGGGCATAGAAGGCGCGCCGGGGGCTGCCGGTGATCTCGGCCAGCAGCCGGGCCGCGCGCGCGGCCCCCATCGCCTTGACCAGCGGCGGCAGCAGCTTGTCGACGGCGCCTGCATCCAGCCGGCCGGGGCCCGCGGGCAGGGCGTCATCGTCATCGGTCTCGGTGGCCTCGGGCGCGCGATGGCCTTCAACCAGCAGCACGATCTCGCCCTTGGGGGTGGCGGCTTCGAATCGTGCGGCCAGCTCCGGCAGGGTGCCGCGCACCACCTCTTCAAACAGCTTGGTCAATTCACGGGCGACGGCGGCCGGCCGCGGCCCCAGCGCCTCGGCCAGTTCGGCCAGCGTGCGGGCGATGCGGTTGGGGCTGTCATAGAACACCAGCGTCGCCGGCTCGCCCGCCAGCCGGCGGAAGCTGCGCATCCGCTCCCCCGCCTTGGCGGGCGGAAAGCCGAGGAACAGAACCCGGTCGGTGGGCAGGCCGGCAATCGACAGGGCAGCGGTCAGCGCCGATGGCCCCGGCACTGCCCGCACCTGATGGCCGGCAGCGGCGACCGCGCGCACCAGCTTGTAGCCCGGGTCCGACACCAGCGGCGTGCCGGCATCGGAAACCAGCGCCACCCGCGCGCCTTCATCCAGCCGGCGCAGCACCTCGGGCCGCATCCGGGCGGCGTTGTGGTCGTGATAGGGGACGAGCTTGGCGCGGATACCCCAATGGCTCAGCAGCCGGCCGGTGGTGCGGGTATCCTCGCACAGCACCAGATCGGCCGCCGCCAGCACCTCCAGCGCCCGCGTGGTCATGTCGCCCAGATTGCCGATCGGCGTTGCGACCGCGTAGAGTCCGGGATCAAGCGGCCGTGCCGGCTTTGCCCCACGGTTGCCATGCAGGGTGTGTTGTCTCGGCAGGGGGCTGCCGTTACTCTGGTCGCCGTCGGGGGTTGCAGGGTCTGCCGCCTCCGCATCATCGTCGTCGGCCGCAGGCCCACCGGACGCGTCTGGCGCAACCGGTCGCGCCGGGCCGGTCCCGGCCGCGTCGGCCCCTGCCGCAACGACATCTGATGAGATCCGATCCTGTGATGACCGCCCATCGGCACCAAGACCCTCAGGCCCCTGTGGACCCTCAGGATTCTGTCGCTCCGCCACACCGGCCTGTCCGGGCTGGTGGTGGCCTGCTTCGTCGCTCACGCGCGTCGTCATTGCGTCTCTTGCCTCTTGCGGCCCTGCTGGTTCTGGCCGCCTGTCAGTCTGCCAAGGTAGAGCCGCCGGCCCCTCCGGCACAAGCGCCACAGCCCACGGCGCCGATCACGGTGCTGCCGGAACAGCCGGTCGGGCCCGTGGCCCCGCCAAGCCCGCTGGACCTGCCGCCGCAGGCGTTGCGCGTGGGCCTGCTGGTGCCGATGTCGGGGCCGCAGGCGGGGTTTGGCCAGGCGATGATCGATGCCGCGACGCTGGCGCTGTCGGATGTGAAGGCCGATGACGTGGTGCTGCTGCCCCGCGACAGCGGCGCCGAGCCGCCACAAAGTGCCGCCGCTGCCCGTGATCTGATCGAAACCCAGGCCGCGACCGTGATCCTGGGGCCGATCTATGGTCGCAACGTGCCGGCGGTGGCCGATGTCGCCCACCCGCGTGAGGTGCCGGTGATCGCGTTCTCCAACGACACCGGCGCGCTGCGCCCGGGCGTGCACCTGATCGGGCTGGCGCCCGAGGTGCAGGTGGAACGGGTGGTGGATTTCGCGGTCCAGCACGGCAAGACCCGCTTCGCGGCCCTGCTGCCCTATGGCCCCTATGGCGACCGGCTGGCCGAAAGCTATCGCCGGGCCGTCACCCGCACCGGCGCCGAGCTGATCGACATCGCCCGCTATTCCGATCCTGGCAGCGATGCGCAGGATGCGGTGAAGCGCCTGTCGGGCGGCCAGCCGCAACCGCCCTTCGACAGCCTACTGCTGGCCGAGGCGGGGGAACGGCTGCGTGCCATCGCCAGCCTGCTGCCCTATTACAGCATCGATCAGGGCGAGGTGCAGATTCTGGGCACCGCCCTGTGGCAGAACCAGCCGGTCGGCCGCGACCAGAACCTGCAGGGCGCCTGGTTCGCCGCCCCCGATCGCGCGGCCTGGGAAACTTTTGCCCGCCGGTTCAGCGCCCTGTTCGGAGCAACGCCGCCGGCGCTTGCCGGCCTTGCCTATGACGCGACCGCCCTGGCGGCGGTGCTGGGCCGCAAGGGCCAGCTTGCCCGCGAACTCGACAGCCCCGACGGGTTTGCCGGCGTGAACGGCCTGTTCCGTTTCGACACCCGGGGCGGCGCCGAACATGCGCTGGCGATCTATGGTGTCGCCGCCACCGGCGCCGATCTGCTTGACCCTGCGGCCGACCGCTTCACTGCCGGCGCCCGGCCGGGCGAGGGGGTGATCCGCTCCAATCCGCTGGCGGCCCCCACGGCGCCGGCCATCCCGGCCACGCCGGCGGCGCCGGATGGCAGCGTCGCACCCGCCGGTGCCGCGCCCGCAACCGGCAGTGTCGCCCCGGCGGCAAGCGGTGCGGCACCGACTGGCCTGGCACCGACTGGTCTGGCACCGACTGGTCTGGCACCGACTGGTCTGGCACCGGCGCGCTGAGGCGCCCGGTCCGGCACTCTCAGTCGGTTTCAGGTCTCAGTCGGGAAAGCGCGTGTCGAGGTCGTCGGCAAGCAGATGGGCGGTGAGGGTGCCCAGCACCAGCCGCCCGGATGGCGTGGCAGCCAGCCGGTCGGCGCGGTTCTGAACGAAGCCGCCCTCGATTGCCTGATCCAGCCGCCGGCGGTCGACCACCTGATCGAGTGTCAGCCCGGTGCGGCGGGCGAAGACCGCAGGGTCGATGCCCGCATCCAGCCTGAGCCCCATCATCAGCGCCTCTTCGGCCGCCCGCGCGCGCGCCACCACCACCGCCTCGTCGCGGCCATGGCCCTGGCGATCGACCAGGTCGAGCCAGGTCTCGGGCGCCCGCGCGCGGCGGGTCGCCTCACGCGCGCCACCGGGGCCGGTCGGCACCCGGCCATGGGCGCCGGGGCCGATGCCGGCATAGTCGGCATAGGTCCAATAGGCGAGGTTGTGGCGGCATTCCGCCCCCGGACGGGCGTGGTTCGACACCTCATAGGCGGGCATGCCGGCTTGCGACAGCCGGTGGTTCGTGGCCTCGAACAGATCGGCGGCGGCATCGTCTTCTGGCAGCACCAGGTCGCCCCGGGCGTGGCGGGTGTGAAAGGCGGTGCCCGGCTCGATGGTGAGCTGATAGAGCGACAGATGGTCGGCGGCCAGATCCAGCGCCCGGTCCAGTTCCGCCATCCAGCCGGCCATGGTCTGGCCGGGACGGGCATAGATCAGGTCGAACGACATCCGGGGAAAGATCGCGCGGGCATTGCCGATCGCGTCCAGCGCCTCGGCCACGCCATGGGCGCGGCCGAGTGCTGTTAGCGCCGCATCGTCCAGCGCCTGCACGCCGATCGACAGCCGCTCGACCCCCGCGGCGCGGAAATCGGCCAGCTTCGCCGCCTCGACCGTGGTCGGATTGGCCTCCAGGCTGATTTCGGGCGCGCTGTCGGTGGGGAACAGGGCGCGGGCGCGCTCGATGATCCGGGCCGTGGTGGCCGGGTCCATCAGCGAGGGCGTGCCACCGCCGAAGAAGATCGAGCCCAGCGGCCGCGGGCCCAGCCGGGCGGCCTCGTCCTCAAGCTCGGTCAGCAGGGCGCGTTCCCAGCGCGGACCGTCGATGCGCGCGCGGACATGGCTGTTGAAGTCGCAATACGGGCATTTCGACACGCAGAACGGCCAGTGGACGTACAGCGCCAGCGGTTCGGTCATCAGGTCACGCCCCGCCATCGCCATCCAGACAGGCGCGCACCAGATTGTTGAAGGCCCGCGCCCGGTGGCTGATCCGGTGCTTTTCCTCGGGCGGAAACTCGCCAAAGCTGCGGGTATCGCCCTCGGGCACGAAGATCGGGTCATAGCCGAAGCCGAAATCGCCGCGCGGCGGGAATTCCAGATGGCCGCCGATGACGCCTTCGAAGGTCTCGACATGGCCGTCGGGCCAGGCGATGGCGAGCGCGCAGACAAAGGCGGCGCTGCGGTCGGGATTGTCGCCCATCCGCGTGCGCACCAGCTCCATGGCCGCGCCGAAATCCTTCGACGGACCGGCCCAGCGGGCGGAATAGATGCCGGGCGCGCCGTCGAGTGCCGCGACCGTCATGCCGCTGTCATCGGCCAGCGCCGGCAGGCCCGATGCCTCGGCCGAGGCACGGGCCTTGAGCACGGCATTGTCGATGAAGGTCAGCCCGGTTTCTTCCGGTTCCGGCAGGCCCAGATCGCCGGCCGAGACCACATCGATGCCGAACGGCGCCATCAAGGCCCGGATCTCCGCCACCTTGCCACGGTTGTGGCTGGCGATGACCAGACGCGGTTCGGTCAGGCGGCGGTGTGTGCGGGCATCAGTCATCGGTTCGGCATCCTGAACGGGCATCTGGTCTCAGCGATCCTTGCGGGCGGCGGCGGCAAGCGCGTCGCCCAGCGTCCCCAGCGGCTTGCCGGGCTGGTTGTTCTGCTGGCCGCGATCGCCGCCGCCGCCGCCACTCCGATTGCCGCCGCCATGGTTGCCGCCGCGTCCCTGGCCGCCGCGACCGCCGCGATCCTGGGGCTTGCGCTGGTTCTGGGGCTGCTGCGAGGGCGGCAGCGGCGGCGGGGTGGCGAAATCGGTCCGGCCGGCCATGGCCGCCAGGATCGCTTCCTTCTGCATCTCGAACAGGCGGGCAGTGCCGATCTCGGCCAGTTCGACCAGACGGCGGAACTGGGCGGGCGAGAACGGATCGGCCTCGGCTGTGGCCTGAACCTCGACGATGCCGCCGCCTTCGGCCAGCACGAAATTGGCATCGGCCTCGGCGCGGCTGTCTTCCTCGTAATCCAGATCCAGCACCGCCTCGCCATCGACCAGACCGCAGGAGATGGCGGCGACCGCCCGGGTGATCGGGTGCTCGGCCAGATCGCGGGTGGCGACCAGCTTCTGAAGCGCCAGCCACAGCGCCACATAGCCGCCAGTGATCGATGCGGTGCGGGTGCCGCCATCGGCCTGGATCACGTCGGCATCGACCCGGACCTGACGCTCGCCCAGTTTCTGCATGTCGACCACCGCCCGCAGGCTGCGGCCGATCAGGCGCTGGATTTCAACCGTGCGGCCCTGCTGCTTGCCCTTGGCCGCCTCGCGGTCGGTGCGGCTGTGGGTGGCGCGGGGCAGCATGCCGTATTCGGCGGTGACCCAGCCCTTACCGGTGTTGCGCAGGAAGGGCGGCACCTTCTCTTCCACGCTCGCCGTCACCAGAACCTTGGTGTCGCCGAAATGAACCAGACACGAGCCCTCGGCATATTTGTTGACCATGGGTTCGAAGCGGATGACGCGCAGCGCGTCGGCGGCACGACCGGAAAGGCGCATGGGAAGTTCGCGCATGGGGTTCTGGGCCTCGGCAGCGGGGCGATGCACGGGCACCTGCCCTGGACGGTGGGGAGAGGGAGCGGGCGGATGAACGGCACCGCCGCCTCCGATCGGGAAAACTACGCGCTCGACGCCGGGGTTGCAATGACGGGGGGCGCGCCGGGGTGGTCGGACGCCGGGGTGGTCGGGCGCCGGCGTGGTCGGACGACCGGGGATACTTCGACACGCCCGTACCGAAACTGGCTATCATTCCGGATCGGGGTGGTGTGGTGGCCGGTATCGTCGACGTTGACGCTGTGCGGCACGGTTCCTACATAGCGGCGACGCCGATATCGCGCCGACGATGGCGGACGGCCGCCATCGGGCTTGGTACGCGGACAGGACGGGACAGGTTGGCATGGCACGTGGCACGGGGGATCGCGAGACGATCGACCGGCAGGCACTCGAAGCGCTCGAAGGCCTGGCCGGGCCGCCGCGTGCCTTCCAGCAGATGAACGAACGCTCCCGCGAGGTCTTTCGCCACGTGGTGGATGCCTTCGTCGAGACCGGCGAGCCGGTGGCCTCGCGCACCATCGCGCGGCGGCTGGGCAGCAACCTGTCATCGGCCACCATCCGCAATGTGATGGCCGATCTTGAGGAAAGCGGGCTGCTGTATGCGCCCCATATTTCCGCCGGGCGGCTGCCGACCGAGATGGGGTTGCGGCTGTTCGTCGACGGGCTGCTGGAAGTGGGTGACCTGTCGGATGACGAACGCCGCACCATCGATGCCCAGTGCGCCGGCGCCGGCCGCAGCGTCTCGCAGGTTCTGACCGAGGCCAGCGGCGTGGTCGCCGAGATGTCGCGCTGCGTGGGGCTGGTGATCGCGCCCAAGAGCGAGGCCGGGCTGAAGCATGTGGAATTCGTGCCGCTGTCGGACAACCGGGCACTGGTGATCCTCGTCGACGAGAACGGCGTGGTCGAGAACCGGGTGATGCCGCTGCCGCCCGGTCTGCCGCCATCGAAGCTGATCGAGGCCGGCAATTATCTGAGCGGGCGGCTGCGCGGCCGCACGGTGGAAGATGCGCGCGTGCTGATCGACAGCGAGATCGCCCGCAACGCCGCCGAGATCGACCAGTTGACCGCCAAGGTGGTGGAACAGGGCCTGGCGACCTGGTCGGGGGGCCATGATGACGGATTGCTGATCGTGAGCGGCCGGTCGCGGCTGCTGGAAAACGTGTCGGCGCTGTCGGATCTGGAACGCATCCGGCGGCTGATGGAGGCGCTGGAGACCAAGAAGGACATCCTGCGGCTGCTGAATGAAAGCCAGCGTGCCGAGGGGGTGCAGATCTTCATCGGGGCGGAAAGCGCATTGTTCGGCCTGAGCGGCTGTTCGGTGATCGCGGCCCCGCTGACCGACCAGAACCGGCGCTATGTCGGTGCTATCGGGGTGATCGGTCCGACCCGGGTGAATTACGCCCGGATCGTGCCGGTGGTGGATTATACCGCCAAGCTGATCGGGCGACTGATCGGTTGAGGCGGGCGGGTCACGGATTGTGTGGCCACAAGGAGCGCGCGGATCGCGGCCGGACATGCCGGGGGATCCGCCTTTCGCGGAGCGCGGCCGGGGCGGGCCACAGCCTTCAAGAGCAGCCCGGGCCGTGGGTTCGACTGAACGATGATGGAGCAGGTTCGAGATGAGTGACCAGAAGCAGGCCCCCGAGGCCACCGAAATCACCGGCGCCGAGGCGCCCGAGATGCCGGAGACCGAAGCCGCCGAGGCGCCGGAGGCCCGGATCGCGGCGCTGGAGGCCGAGCTGGCCCAGGCCCGCGACCAGCATTTGCGCACGCTGGCCGATATGGAAAACCTGCGCCGGCGTGCCCAGCGCGAGGTTGAGGATGCCGGCAAATACGCCGTCACCCGCTTCGCCCGCGACGTGCTGTCGGTGTCGGACAATCTGGAACGCGCGGCGCTGGCGGTGCCGGCCGACAAGCGCGGCGCCGACCCGCTGGTCGACCAGTTGGCTCAGGGCATCGACATGACCTTGCAGAGCTTCCGCCAGACACTGGAAACCCATGGCATCCGCCGGGTCGATCCGGCCGGCGAGCGCTTCGACAGCAAGCTGCATCAGGCGATGATGGAGGTCGAGGATAAGACGAAGCCGTCGGGCACCGTGGTGCAGGTGCTGCAGACCGGCTATGTCATCGCCGATCGCCTGCTGCGCCCGGCGATGGTGTCGGTGTCGCGCGGCGGGCCGAAAGAGGGCGCCGCCCCCGCCGGTGACGCCAACCCCGGCAGCCGGGTGGATACCTCGGCCTGACCTCCGGCAACCGCCATCTCTGGCAACCACCTGACCCGTCCAAGCCCGCGGACCGTCAATTCTTGTTGGCGGCCTTAGCGGGCCTTGTTGGCGGCCTCAGCGGGCTTGCGGCGTTTTCGGGCCTTGGTCGGCGCGGCTGTGGTGTCGGCGGCAGGGGCTGCGGCCTGGTGTGGGCGGTCCTGTGGGTCGCGCAGCACCGGCAGGATCGGCAGATCCAGATGGGTCATGCCGGCCGCCTGCGACACCAGATTGCGGAAATAGGGATAGACCGCGAATTTGCCGACCAGGCCGATGAACAGGCCGACGGCGTCGTCATCCGCGTCGTCGGGAATGTTGGTGAAGCTCACATCGTACTGGCCGGTGATGAGAACGATCCGCCGCATATCGTCGCCCGGGGCGACGTCGGTGATATCCGGCATGTCGATCAGGCTCTGTGGGGCATCCACCGTCGCCGTCATCGTGAAATGCCCGACCACCATCGCGGCGTCGCGGTTCCGCTCTGCCTCCGGCTGGGCGCGATCGATGACGAAGCGCAAAGTGTCTCCCTGCATCTTCACCAGTGCGCGCGCCTTGGGATGCACGTCGATCCGGGCGTTGCGCAAGACCACATCGTCCAGCTCCGCCGCGCGCCGCACAGCCTCATAGGCTTCCATGGCGGCGGCTCCGGGATGGGGCGGGCTGCTGTTCATCATGCCGCGGCCTGCTGCCACGACGCCCGTGGCCGCGCGCCGTCATCGGATGGCGTCGATCTCGCGGCCGGTGTGGTGCGGGCAATATTGGCCGATGTGTCAGCCGACATGCGCCACTCCGGCGATCCCCGGCGATGGTCTGGCGGCACGACCCGGTCATCCTCGGCCAGCAGCACGTCGAGCCGATCGGTCGTGACCCGTGGCAGTTCCGCCCCCAGGGCAAGAAACACCTTCGCCAGCGTTTCAAGCGTCAGGTTGGGCTGCGGCCCGAACATATTGCTGATCCGCGCCTTGCTGACGCCAAGGGCATCGGCAAGCTGGCGGTTGTTCATCCCGCGCGCGTCCATCAGGCGCTGGATCCGAAACTGGGTGTCGACGATGAACGTCATCGGATCCTGCTCGCGCGGGATCATGCCGGCGAAGCCGGCGGGCCTGCCTGCAGGATGATCGGTGGTCATGATCTGCCTCATGTATTTGATTTCGGTCGAAAATTCCGGACAGCATCGGCATGGTCCACGAAGAGTCGCATGGCGCGCTTCAGAACCTCCTTCGACGGCTTGTCGGACTTCTTCGCCCAGTCGGCGGCCGTGGCCAGAAAACGGCGCGGGTTGTCTTCGGGATCAACGAAACCACCATAGATCCGCAGTTGGCCGGCCTTGAAGGCATAGAGCCTGACCGAGATGCCGCCATGACTGTGGAGGCCTTCGCCACGGAACATGTTGGGCTGGCAGCGATGGCGGCCACGTTCAGCCATCGTCGCGATGACAGCTTTCATCTGCCGGGCCGCATTGCCCGAACGATCGGGGCGTTTGCCGGCGGCGATCAGTCGTTCGGCGGTATTGATACGGCCATTCAACAGCTCCAGCAGATCAGCCATGATCCAGACATCGTGCCAGCGGCCGGCGACGACGTGGACAGGGTCGGGGGTTGGCGATCCATCGTCGTGTCCAGCCACTATGTAAACCTATATATAAACCATTCTGGTGATATGTCCAGTATGGCTTCGGTCAACTTGAACGTTATAAGATCAAATTACCCATGGCAACGCGCCAAATACGTTCAATATGTGGTCGATGCAACCACGATGCCGGCTTGCAGCATTTCTGAAGGGGCAGCGTGGTTGCGCGCCCGCCTCCGCCCCCCTATATGACGCCCTGATCGCGACGGTGGGATGAAGTTGGGCATCGGACCGCCGCCTCGCATGGACCCTTCCAGCCATTCACAACATGGAAACGGGGGGGCCGTCGGCGCCGCTCTGTCTGGGCCGTCGGCGCCCGCTACCTGAGAGAGACCGAAACCATGAGCAAAGTCATCGGCATCGACCTGGGCACCACCAATTCTTGCGTCGCCATCATGGACGGCAAGAACGCCAAGGTGATCGAGAACAGCGAAGGTGCGCGCACGACCCCGTCGATGGTGGCGTTCACCGAAGATGACGAGATTCTGGTCGGCCAGCCGGCAAAGCGCCAGGCGGTGACCAACCCCGAGAACACCGTGTTCGCGGTGAAGCGGCTGATCGGCCGCACCTTCAACGATCCGACGACCCAGAAAGACGCCAAGATGGTCCCCTACCGGATCGTCAAGGCGGATAATGGCGACGCCTGGGTCGAGGTGCGCGGCAAGAAGCAGTCGCCGAGCCAGATCAGCGCGCAGATCCTGAAGAAGATGAAGGAGACGGCCGAAGCCTATCTGGGCGAGACCGTCACCCAGGCCGTGATCACCGTTCCGGCCTATTTCAACGACAGCCAGCGTCAGGCGACCAAGGATGCCGGCAAGATCGCCGGCCTTGAGGTGCTGCGCATCATCAACGAGCCGACGGCGGCCGCGCTGGCCTATGGGCTTGAGAAGAACGACGGCAAGACCATCGCGGTCTACGACCTTGGCGGCGGCACCTTCGACGTCTCGATCCTTGAGATCGGCGACGGCGTGTTCGAGGTGAAGTCGACCAATGGCGATACCTTCCTTGGCGGCGAAGATTTCGACATGCGGATCGTCGATTACCTCGCCGACGAGTTCAAGAAGGAGAGCGGCATCGACCTGCGCGGCGATCGTCTGGCGCTCCAGCGGCTGAAGGAAGCCGCCGAGAAGGCCAAGATCGAGCTGTCGAGCGGCATGCAGACCGAGGTCAACCTGCCCTTCATCACCGCCGATCAGTCGGGCCCGAAGCATCTGGCGATCAAGCTGACCCGCGCCAAGCTGGAAGCGCTGGTGGGCGATCTGGTCGACCGGACCATCGACCCGTGCCGCAAGGCGCTGAAGGATGCGGGCCTGACGGCCGGCGAGATCGATGAGGTCGTGCTGGTCGGTGGCCAGACCCGCATGCCCAAGGTCATCGAGAAGGTGAAGGAATTCTTCGGTCGCGAGCCGCATCGCGGCGTGAACCCGGATGAGGTGGTCGCCATCGGCGCCGCCATCCAGGCCGCCGTGCTGAAGGGCGAGGTCAAGGACGTTCTGCTGCTCGACGTGACGCCCCTGTCGCTGGGCATCGAGACGCTGGGCGGCGTGATGACCAAGCTGATCGAGCGCAACACCACCATCCCGACCAAGAAGAGCCAGGTGTTCTCCACCGCCGATGACAATCAGACGGCGGTGACCATCCGGGTCTTCCAGGGCGAGCGCGAGATGGCCGCCGACAACAAGATGCTGGGCCAGTTCGATCTGGTCGGCATTCCGCCGGCGCCGCGGGGCGTGCCGCAGGTCGAGGTGACCTTCGACATCGATGCCAACGGTCTGGTCAATGTGTCGGCCAAGGACAAGGCGACCGGCAAGGAACAGGCGATCCGCATCCAGGCCTCGGGCGGCCTCTCGGATGCCGAGATCGAGCGGATGGTGAAGGAAGCCGAAGCCAACGCGGCCGACGACCGCAAGCGCAAGGAACTGGTCGAGGCCCGCAACCATGCCGACGGCCTGGTGCATTCGACCGAGAAGAGCCTGGCCGAGCATGGCGACAAGATCGGCGCCGAGGAGCGGTCGGCGATCGAGGATGCCGTGACCGCGCTCAAGGCCGCGCTCAACGGCGACGATGCCGACGACATCAAGCAGAAGACCGAGGCGCTGTCGGTGGCGGCCATGAAGCTTGGCGAGGCCATGTACAAGGCGAGCGAGCAGCAGGAGGGCGCCCAGGGCCCCGGTGCCGGCGCCGCTGGCGGCAAGGGCCCGGCCGATGACGGTGTGGTCGATGCCGATTTCGAGGAAGTGAAGGACGACAAGGGCGGACGGGCCTGAGGCCCGACGCCTGATGCCACGGGCGGTCGGTGCCATATCTGGCGCCGGTCGCCCGCGGCCGTTTTGAGGGGGTGGTGCGCGGGGGTCCGGTCCGGCGTGCCCAGCCCATGATCGAAGGCTCCGGCAGAGGCGCCCGCCACCCCGGCGCGGCTGTCCCGGCTCAAGGTATAGTCCACGACCATGGCGAAGGCCGATTACTATGAAATGCTGGGTGTCGCACGCGACGCCGACGACGCCGCGCTGAAAAAGGCGTTCCGCAAGCTGGCGATGCAGTATCACCCCGACCGCAATCCGGGGGATGCCGAGGCCGAGCGACGCTTCAAGGAAATCAACGAGGCCTATGAGATCCTGAAGGATCCGAAGAAGCGCCAGGCCTATGACCAGTTCGGCCATGCCGCTTTCGAGGCAGGCATGGGCGGTGGTGGCCGTGGGCGTGGCGCCTCTGATTTCAGCTCGTCCTTTGCCGATGTGTTCGAGGACATCTTCGGCGAGTTCATGGGCGGGGGGCGCGGTGGCGGCCAGCGCGGCGGTGGCCAGCGCGGCGCCGATATGCGCTTCGACCTGGATATCAGCCTGGAAGATGCCTTCAACGGCAAGCAGACCGACATCACCGTGCCGTCCTCGGCAACCTGCGAGGTCTGCGACGGGTCGGGCGCCGCCGAAGGCACCCAGCCGGTCACCTGCCCGACCTGTCAGGGCCACGGCAAGGTGCGCGCGACCCAGGGCTTCTTCACTATCGAACGCACCTGCCCGGCCTGCCATGGCGTGGGGCGGGTGATCAAGGATCCGTGCCGCAACTGCGGCGGCGCCGGGCGCGTGCGTCGCGACAAGACCCTGTCGGTGAACATTCCGGCCGGCGTCGAAGACGGCATGCGCATCCGGCTGTCGGGCGAAGGCGATGCCGGCGTGCGCGGCGGTCCGCCCGGCGATCTGTATATCTTCCTGTCGGTGGCGCCCCATCCGGTGTTCCAGCGCGACGGCGTCGACGTGTCGTGCCGGGTGCCGATCCCGATGGTGCGCGCAACCCTGGGCGGCACGGTCGAGGTGCCGACGCTGGAAGGCGCGCGGGTGCGGCTGAACATCCCGGCCGGCACCCAGTCGGGCCATCAGTTCCGCCTGCGGTCGAAAGGCATGCCGGCGGTGCAGGGGCGCGGCACCCGCGGCGACATGTATGTGATCATCACCGTCGAAACACCGGTGAACCTGTCGGCCCGCCAGCGCGAATTGCTGGAGGAATTCGAACAGGCGGGCGATGAGGGCGGCTCGTCGTCGAGCCCGCAATCGGAGGGCTTCTTCGCCAAGGTGAAGGAGCTGTGGTCCGACCTGACCGATTGACCGGCCGATCGGCTGGCCCACGGATATCGGCGCGCGGCTTTCGCTGCGCGCCGATATGCGGTAGGACAGACCGGCGGGCAGGCGATACGCGGCGCGGGTTCTCACCTCGCGCCTTTTTTGCGCACCCGGCGATGTTTCGCCAGAAGCTGGCATGATGGATCAAGCGGGAGAGACGGCAAGATGAGCGGGATCGCGATCGGGGTGGTCGGCTGTGCCGGGCGGATGGGACGCATGCTGCTGGCCACGATCGCCGCCACCGATGGCTGCCGCGTCGCCGGTGGCACCGAGGCGCCGGGCAACGAGGCGGTCGGCCAGGATCTGGGCCGGTTCGCGGGCACGACGGATCCGCTGGGCATCCTGGTTGGCGACGACCCGGCGGCGTTGTTCGACGCGGCCGATGTGGTGATCGACTTCACCCGGCCGAAGGCAACCGTGACCCATGCCCGCCTGGCCGCCGCCCGCGGCAAGGCACTGGTCACCGGCACCACCGGCCTTGATGCCGGTGATGAAGCGATGCTGCGCGAGGCGGCCCGCTGCGTGCCGATGGTCTATGCTCCCAACATGTCGCTGGGGGTGACCCTGCTGATGCATCTGGTCGAACAGGCGGCGGCGCGGCTGGGGCCCGATTACGACATCGAGATCGTGGAAATGCATCATCGCCACAAGATCGACGCGCCGTCCGGCACGGCGCTGGGACTGGCGCGGGCGGCGGCGCGCGGCCGCGATGTCTCGCTGGATGATGTGGCCGATCGCGGCCGCGATGGCGATACCGGCCCGCGCCGGCGTGGCGCCATCGGCATGGCGGCACTGCGGGGCGGCGACGTGATCGGCGATCATCAGGTGATCTTCGCCGCCGATGGCGAGCGGCTGGAACTGGGCCACCGGGCCTCGTCACGGGAAACCTTCGCCCGGGGCGCCGTGACAGCGGCGATCTGGGTCGCGGGCCGCGCGCCGGGGCTCTATGACATGCGTGACGTTCTGGATCTGCGCTGAGGCGCCGGCTCGATCGGCCGCAGGGGCGGGCGGCTCAGCGCTTGCGGCCACGGCGGTTGGCGACGGTGATGGCGCACAGGATCAGGCCCAGGGCGATGAAGGCATTCAGGCTGGGTTCCTCGCTCAGCAGCAGCATGCCCCACATCACGCCGAAGGCGGGGATCAGATAGTTGTTCAGCGCCACCAGAACCGCCCCGCCGCGCGCCATCAGCCGATAGAACAGCAGATAGGCGAGCCCGGTGCAGGCGACGCCAAGCAGGCCGACCGCCAGCACCGCGTCCAGCGCCGGCGCCCGGGTCCAGGGCTGTTCCAGTATCAGCGCCAGCGGCAGGGCCAGAATGGCGCCCGAGGTGAGGGTGGCCGTGGCCGACACCAGCGGCGGCACATGGCGCACCCGCTCGGCATAGAGCGAGGCGATGGCATAGCACAGCGCCGCGCCCAGGATCGCCATCTCGCCGATGCCGCCCCCGGCCTGGGTCAACGCCGCGGGCCCGACCAGCACCACCACGCCTGAAAAGCCCAGCGCGATGCCGGCGATCCGCCCGGCGGTGACAGGGTTTTCGGCCGGCCGCACGATCCGCGCGAGCACCAGCGTGAACAATGGCATCGCCGCCATCAGAATCGCCGCCACCGCCGAGGGCACATGCTGCTGTCCCCAGGCGATCAGCGTGAACGGCGCCAGATTGCCCACCGCCCCGAACACCAGGAACGGTGTCCAGCCGGCAAGCCCCACCGGTAGCCGCAGCCCGCGCAGCCGCATGACCATGAACAGCGCCACAGCCCCCAGCACCAGCCGGGCGACCACGATGGTCAGCGGCCCGATGGTCGGCAGCGCCGTCTTGACCAGCATGAACGACCCGCCCCACAGCGCGGCCAGCAGCACCAGACAGCCATAATCGGCCGGCCCGAAGCCGCGCATCACCAGCGGCGTCGCACCGCCCAGCGGGCGCGCATCCTGCGGCATCGCGATCCTCATGAAGCGGGGGTTGCGTGGATTGCGAAACAGGCGGGGATGATCGCGCCTGGGTGCTGGCGGGTCAAGGGGATGATGGGGGCGAACATCTTCTTGCGTGCTTAATGTGCTGAGATATTCTCGCATAGGGTCGGATTTGAATGGGGTCGCAGATGCATGAGGGGAAACGGCCCGAGATTTTTATCGGGTTGATCGGTGCGGTGGGAATCGATCTCAAGAATGTGGGTGACGGAATAGCGGAACGTCTGAGGCGCGCGAAATATCATGTGGACCGGATCAAAGTCAGCGACTGCCTGATGGATCTTCGTGGTGAGGACAAGGAGAAGATCCAGGCCTTGCCGATTGATAAGCGGATTAATCTTCTTCAGGACTACGGCGATCTTCTTTGCCGGCAGGCGGAACATGCCGACGCAGCTATGTGGCCGGCGCTTGCTGAAATTAGCCGACTGCGCGAGACCGCCACGTATGGTGGCAATGGCCGCGCCTATGAGCCTGTTGCAGAATGGGCTCCAACCCTGTCGATGTCCGCTTGCCCCCGCGCTGCGGGGCTGATTCCCTCGGGTGAGGT
>NZ_BMDZ01000090.1 GCF_014636235.1 Tistrella bauzanensis | reverse complement strand
CTGTGGAAGCCTGTTGAATCACGCCAAACTATCGTGCGCCAGAGATTCCGATCACCGCGTTAACCTGAACTCGTTGCCCTGCGTGAAGCGCGCGATCCTTGACCCTCAACCGGCCGGCGGCTATGTTCGCGCCGCACCAAACGAACCGGTTGTCGGTGATGACCGACACGCATCAGCGGGCTGAGCATGGCGACAGAGCGCAAGAACGCGCCGTCCTTCCAGGAGATCATCCTCCGTCTCCAGCATTACTGGTCGGAGCGCGGCTGCGTTATCATGCAGCCATATGATATGGAAGTCGGCGCGGGCACTTTTCATCCGGCCACGACCCTGCGTGCCCTTGGGCCGCAGGCGTGGAACGCCGCCTATGTTCAGCCGTCACGCCGGCCGTCCGATGGCCGCTATGGCGAAAACCCCAACCGGCTTCAGCATTATTACCAGTTCCAGGTGATCATGAAGCCGTCGCCTGAAAACCTGCAGGAGCTGTATCTGGGCAGCCTCGCGGTTCTGGGCATCGATCCGCTGGTTCATGACATCCGCTTCGTCGAGGACGACTGGGAAAGCCCGACACTGGGCGCCTGGGGCCTTGGCTGGGAAGTGTGGTGCGATGGCATGGAGGTGTCGCAGTTCACCTATTTCCAGCAGGTGGGCGGCATCGAATGCGATCCGGTCTCGGGCGAGCTGACCTATGGGCTTGAGCGTCTGGCGATGTTCATCCAGGGCGTCGAGAACATCTACGATCTGGCCTATAACGACCGTGGCGTCAGCTATGGCGATATCTTCCTGCGGGCGGAGCGCGACTATTCCGCGCATAATTTCGAGCAGGCCGATACCGCGATGCTGTTCCGGCATTTCAAGGATGCCGAGGGGGAATGCGCGCGGCTGCTGGCGGCGCGTCTGGCGCAGCCGGCCTATGACCAGTGCATCAAGGCCAGTCATCTGTTCAACCTGCTGGATGCGCGCGGCGTGATCAGCGTTACCGAACGCGCCGCCTATATCGGGCGGGTGCGGGCGCTGGCCAAGGGTTGCTGTGAGGCCTGGATCGCCGGGACCAATGCCTCGGCGGCGGTTCCCGTCTCTGCCGCTGCCGGAGAGGCCTGAGACCATGGCGGAACTGCTTCTTGAGCTTCTGTCGGAAGAGATTCCCGCCCGCATGCAGGGGCGGGCGACCGACGACCTCCAGCGCCTGGTGACCGCGCGCCTGGCGGCGCAGCGGATCGGGCATGGCGCCGTGCGTGCCTGGTCCACCCCGCGCCGGCTGACTCTGGTGATCGAGGGCGTGGCGGATGCCCAGCCCGATCGGGCCGAAGAGCGCCGCGGCCCCCGGGTGGGCGCGCCCGAACAGGCCTTGGCCGGTTTCCTGTCGGCGAACAATGCCGATCGCGGGTCGCTGATCGAACGCGACACGCCCAAGGGCCGGTTCTGGTTTCTGGATGTATATGAAGCCGGCCGGCCGACGATCGAGGTGCTGCCCGAGCTGATCGCCGGCGCGATGACCGATCTGCCCTGGCCCAAATCCATGCGCTGGGGCAGCCATCAGATCCGCTGGGTGCGGCCGCTGCGCTCGATCCTGTGCCTGTTCGGTGGTGCTGTCGTGCCGGTGCGCTTCGGTCACCTGACCGCCGGCAACACGACCCAGGGCCATCGCTTCCTGGCGCCCGAGTTTGTGCAGGTTCATGATTTCGCGGGCTATGCCGCGGCGCTGGACAAGGCCTATGTGGTGCTGGACCCGGCCGAGCGTCGTCGGCGCATCGCCGCCGATGCCGCGACCCTGGCCGCCGATCTGGGCCTGATGCTGCGTGCAGACGAAGGCCTGCTGGAAGAGGTGGCCGGGCTGGTCGAATGGCCGACGGTGCTGGCCGGGCGCATCGACGACGCGTTCATGGACGTGCCGGCCGAGGTTCTGGTATCGGCCATGCGCACCCATCAGCGCTATTTCGTGGCCGAGGACAGCCATGGCAGGCTGGCGCCGGTCTTCGTTCTGGTCAGCAATCTGAACCCCGATGACGGCGGCGCCGCGATCATCCACGGCAATGAACGGGTGCTGCGCGCCCGGCTGGCGGATGCCAAGTTCTTCTGGGACACCGACCGCCAGACCCGGCTGGATGCACGTCTGGGCCGGCTCGGCGACATTCTGTTCCAGGCGAAGCTCGGCACCGTGGCCGAGAAGGCCAGTCGGATCGCGGCCCTGGCGCGGCAGCTGGCGGCCTATATTCCCGACGCCGATCCGGCGCTGGCCGAGCGTGCGGGCCTGCTGGCCAAAGCGGATCTGGTGACCGGCATGGTCGGCGAGTTCCCTGAAATCCAGGGCATCATGGGCAGCTACTATGCCACCCATGATGGCGAGCCGAAAGCTGTGGCCCAGGCGATCGCCAGCCATTACGCCCCGGCGGGGCCATCCGACCAGATCCCGACCGGGCCGGTCGCGATCGCCGTGGCGCTGGCCGACAAGCTGGACACACTGGCCGGCTTCTTCGCGATCGACGAGAAGCCGACGGGGTCGAAAGATCCGTATGCGCTGCGGCGCGCGGCGCTGGGCATTTTGCGGATCCTGATCGAAACCGGCGTGCGTCTGCCGTTGAAGCCGGCGATCACCGCCGCCGCCGAAGGTTATCGGCCGCTTCTGGGCACGATCGATACCGCCCGCCTGCATGACGAGCTGATGGGCTTCTTCGCCGACCGGTTGAAGGTCTTGATGCGCGACCGTGGCGTGCGCCATGATCTGATCGCCGCGGTTCTGGCGGGTGGGGATGATGATGTGGTCCGGCTGCTGGCGCGGGTGCGTGCCCTGCAGTCGTTCCTGGACGGCGAGGACGGTGCGAACCTGCTGGCGGCATACCGGCGGGCCAGCAATATTGTCCGCATTGAAGAAAAGAAGGACGGGACGACCTATGGTGGCGCCGTGGATGCGGATCTGCTGGTCGAACCCGAAGAAGTGTCGCTGCACGGCGCACTGGTCGGGGCGCGGGCGGAGATCGCCACGGCCTTGGCCGGTGAGGATGACGAGCGGGCGATGACGGCGCTTGCGGGGATCCGCGCGCCGGTCGACGCGTTCTTCGACCGGGTGACGGTCAATTGCGAGATGGCAGAACGTCGGCGCAACCGGCTGCATCTGTTGTCCCAGATCCGTGCAGCCCTGGAAGCCGTAGCCGATTTTTCGAAGATCGAAGGGTGAGTCGACCGATGACCAAATGGGTGTACAGTTTCGGCCGCAACGGCTCCGAAGGCACCGCAGAGATGCGCAATCTGCTTGGCGGCAAGGGCGCGAACCTGGCCGAGATGAGCAATCTGGGCCTGCCGGTGCCGCCGGGTCTGACGATCACCACCGAGCTTTGCACCTATTACTATGCCAATGGCCAGACCTATCCGGATGAGCTGAAGGCACAGGTGACCGAGGCGCTGGCCAGAATCGAGACCGAAATGGGCATGCGGTTCGGCGATGCCGAAAACCCGCTGCTGGTGTCGGTCCGCTCAGGCGCCCGCGCATCCATGCCCGGCATGATGGACACGGTGCTCAATCTGGGGCTCAACCAGGCGACGGTCGAGGGCCTGGCACGCCGCAGCGGCGACGAACGCTTCGCCTATGACAGCTATCGCCGGTTCATCCAGATGTATTCGGATGTCGTGCTCGGCGTGGATCACAGCCTGTTCGAAGACCGGCTTGAGGCCCGCAAGGAAGAGCATGGCCACGATCTCGACACCGAGATGACCGCCGACGACTGGAAGGCGCTGATCGCCGATTACAAGGCGATCGTGCAGAGCGAGCTGGGCCGCCCGTTCCCCGATGATGCCCACGAGCAGCTGTGGGGCGCGATCGGCGCCGTGTTCGGCTCGTGGATGAACCAGCGCGCCAAGACCTATCGCCGCCTGCATAACATTCCCGCCGAATGGGGCACCGCCGTCAATGTTCAGGCGATGGTGTTCGGCAATATGGGCGACGACTGCGCCACCGGCGTGGCCTTCACCCGCAACCCGTCGACCGGCGTCAAGGAATTCTATGGCGAGTTCCTGGTCAACGCTCAGGGCGAAGACGTGGTTGCGGGCATCCGCACGCCCCAGCATCTGACCGTTGCCGGCAAGCTTGCCAACGGCTCGAACGATCCGGCGATGGAAGAGGCCATGCCTGTGGTGTTCGGCGAATTGGTGGCGGTGAAGGACCGTCTGGAGCAGCATTACCGCGACATGCAGGACATCGAGTTCACGGTCCAGCAGGGCCGGCTCTATATGCTGCAGACCCGCAATGGCAAGCGCACCGCGGCCGCGGCCCTGAAGATCGCCGTCGACATGGCGGAAGAGGGGCTGATCACCGAAGAGCAGGCCGTTGCCCGCATCGAGGCGCAGGCGCTGGATCAGCTACTGCATCCGACGCTTGATCCCAAGGCCGCCAAGACCGTGATCGCCAAGGGCCTGCCGGCATCGCCCGGCGCCGCATCGGGCGTGGTGGTGTTCACGGCCGACGAGGCCGAGAAGCGCGCCCAGACCGGCGAGGACGTCATCCTGGTCCGGATCGAGACCAGCCCTGAAGACATTCACGGCATGCATGCCGCCCGTGGCATCCTGACCGCCCGCGGCGGCATGACCAGCCATGCGGCGGTGGTGGCCCGCGGCATGGGCCGGGCCTGCGTGTCGGGTGCCGGCACGGTGCGGATCGATTACGCCAAGGGCAGCTTCACGGTCGGCGACGTGACGGTGAAGGCCGGCGACGTCATCACCATCGATGGCGGCAAGGGCGAAGTGATGCTGGGCCGCGTCGCCACGATCAAGCCGGACCTGTCGGGCGATTTCGGCGCGCTGATGACCTGGGCCGACAAGATCCGGACCCTGAAGGTGCGCACCAACGCCGAGACGCCGCTGGACGCGGAAACCGCCCGCACTTTTGGTGCCGAGGGCATCGGCCTGTGTCGCACCGAGCATATGTTCTTCAGCGACGACCGCATCATCGCCGTCCGCCAGATGATTCTGGCCGATGATGTCGCTGGCCGCCGCACGGCGCTGGCCAAGCTGCTGCCGATGCAGCGCGGCGACTTCGTGTCACTGTTCCGCATCATGGCCGGGCTGCCGGTGACGGTGCGTCTGCTGGACCCGCCGCTGCACGAGTTCCTGCCCCATACCGAGAAGGACATCGCCGAGGTTGCGGCGGCATCCGGCATCGATGCCCAGAAGCTGTCGGCGCGGGCGGCGTCGCTGCACGAGAGCAACCCGATGCTTGGCCATCGTGGCTGCCGCCTGGGCATCTCTTATCCTGAGATCTACGAGATGCAGGCCCGCGCGATCCTGGAAGCCGCGGTCGAGGTTTCGGCCGAACTGGGCCAGACCGTGACGCCAGAGATCATGATCCCGCTGGTCGCCACCCGTCGCGAGCTCGAAATCCTGCGCAAGCTGGTCGACACGGTGGCGGCGCAGGTCTTCGAGGAGAAGGGCGCCCGGGTCGAATATCTGGTCGGCACCATGATCGAGCTGCCGCGCGCCGCCCTTCAGGCCGCGAAGATTGCCGAGGTCGGCGAGTTCTTCAGCTTCGGCACCAACGACCTGACCCAGACCACCTTCGGCATCAGCCGAGATGATTCAGGGTCGTTCCTCGACAGCTATCGTGAAGCCGGCATCTTCGATCAGGATCCCTTCGTCAGCCTGGATCAGGAGGGCGTCGGCGAGTTGGTGAAGATCGCGGCGGAGCGTGGCCGGTCGACCCGCCCCGATATCAAGCTGGGCATCTGCGGCGAGCATGGCGGCGATCCGGCCTCGATCGAGTTCTGCCAGATGGCGGGCCTCGATTATGTGTCCTGCTCGCCCTATCGCGTGCCGATCGCCCGTCTGGCCGCCGCCCAGGCGGCGCTGAAGGCGCGCAAGGCCTGACCGGTCGACGGAGATGGCATGGCTATCGGATCCGATCGGATGACCGGACCTGACCAGACGGCGGAGGCCGGCGGCATTGCTGCCGGCCTCCGCCGTCTGGACGAGATCCGTGCGGGTGGCAAACCCGCCCTGGCGCGGGCACTGGCGCGGCTGGAAAGCCGGGCCGATGCGGCGGAAACCGCCGATCTGCTGGATGCGGCCTATGCAGCACCGGTGGCGCAGGTTCTGGGCATCACCGGTCCGCCGGGGGTGGGCAAATCCTCGCTGCTGTCGGCGCTGATCCGTGCCTATCGCGCCGGTGGCCGCAGCGTCGGGGTGATCGCCGTCGATCCGTCGTCGAAGCGTACCAAGGGGGCATTGCTCGGCGACCGGACCCGCATCCAGACCGATCCCGAAGATCAGGGCGTGTTCATCCGGTCGATGGCGGCGCGGGCGCGGCTGGGGGGGCTGGCCGATTTCACAATCGCCGCCACCGTGCTGATGCGGGCGATCCACGATGTCGTGCTGGTCGAGACAGTGGGTGTGGGCCAGTCGGAGACCGATGTCGAGGAGATCGCCGATACGGTGGTGTTCTGCATTCAGCCGGCATCGGGCGACAGTCTTCAGTTCATGAAGGCCGGGATCATGGAAATTCCCGATCTGGCGGTGGTGACCAAGGCCGATATCGGCCCGGCCGCGGAGCGCGCGCGCACCGACGTCGCCTCGGCGCTGAAGGCCGTGGGTGTGCGCGATGATGGCTGGAAAGTGCCGGTTCTGAAGGTCGCGGCGTCGACCGGCGAGGGCATCGGCGATCTGATCGCAGCCGCCGACCGCCATCGCGACTGGATGACGGCCCGCGATCTGCGCGATCATCGTCGCGCCGCTCAGGCCGAGGGGTGGGTGGCATCGTCGCTGAAGGACCGGTTCGGGACCGAGGGCCTGCGTCATCTGGCCACAGACCCGGCGATGGCTGCGGATGCCGGCGCGGAGCATCCCGATGTCTTGGGGCCGTTCCATCGTCTGCGGCGTGACGCACAACGGCTTGCCGGGCGGCTGGCCGGCTGACGAACAACCGGCGGGATCGCGCCGTCGATCAGGGAGTTTGCAGATCATGACCACGACGCTTCGCCGCCGCCTGTTGGGCGCGTCACTGAACGTGGCGCTGGCCGCCGCCCTGTTTGCCGGACCCGCCGTCGCCACGGCCGGCCTCGCCCTGTTCGTGCCGGCGCAGGCACAGGCCGCCGGCCTCGACAGCGCCACGGTCGGCCGCTGGCTGGATGCCTCCGAGGCATTGGAGGCCTGGAGCCAGACCCTGCCGGAAGACCGTCGTGCGGTGATCGAGGACACTCAGGATCCGGCCACGATGATGGGCGATATCAGCGAGGGCCGGATGATTTCGCGGGCGGTCGGGCGGCTGGCGGGCTCGCCTGAGGCGGCTGTGGCGGAAGGTATCGTCGCGAAGCACGGCTTCGGCAGCCTGGGCGGCTGGGGCGAGATCGGCGATCAGGTGATGCAGGCCTATGTCGCGCTCAACATGGAGGGCGAGGACATGGCGGGCCAGCGCGCCGAGATGGATGCGGCCCGCGCCGAGATCATGGCCTCTACCGAGATGTCCGCCGCCCAGAAGAAGATGATGCTGGACATGCTGGGCAGCGCCGGCGCGATGGTCGAACAGGCAGGTCAGGCCGATCCGGATGACGTCGCCGCCGTCCGGCCCCATCTGGGGCGCATGGAGCGCATGTATCAGGGCAACTGATGTGGGGGCCGGCAACAGCCATGGCCTTTGGACTGAACGGCCGGCCCGGCGACGGGCCGGCCGTTTTCTGTTTCGGGCGCGTCCCGCACCGCGAGGTTTCGCGCCCTGCTGTCATTGCGCCCCGCGCAATTGACAACCGCGCCGATCGTTCCGACCTGTCTTGGGATGTGGGCGGAGATATGGTAACCAGAAGGTGATCTGCGTCTGATATGCGGGCAAAGGACGTCAGGCGGTAAAAACCGTCGGCGTCGCGTCACGGAAGCGGTTGATCCCGGACGCGGGTCTTGGGATAGTCGACAGGTGGGTTGACGTATACGGAAACATCCGTGGCGTACCGCCAGGCCGTTGGGGGACGGCTCATCAAACAAGGCGCGGTTGCACCGCCCGATGCCGTGGCAGGGCAGGGCCCGGCGAGGCGGATAACCGGCCAGGACAAGGTCTGGGAGGACCGATGACGCAGATGATGGGTGCCGAGGTGCAGGCCGACGCGATCGATCCGGTGTGGCTGAAGCGATATCCGGCGGATGTCGACTGGCGTCAGGCATTTCCGCCGGCGCCGCTGACCTCGCTGATGGATCATGCGGTCGCCACTTATGGCAATCGGCCTGCGGTCGATTTCCTGGGCAAGATCATGACCTATGAGCAGATCGGGCGGCTGGTTGACCAGGCGGCCAAGGGTCTGCAACAGATCGGCGTCAAAAAGGGTGATCGGGTGGGGCTGTTCCTGCCCAATACCCCCTATTCGATCATCTATTACTATGCCGCGCTGACCATCGGCGCCACGATCGTGAACTTCAACCCGCTCTACGCCCCGCGCGAAATCGAGCATCAGGTCAATGACAGCGGCACCCGGGTGATGGTGACGCTGGATCTGGCGGTGGTCTATGACAAGGCGCAGGCGCTGCTGGGCAAGACCTGCCTGGAGCGGATCGTGGTCTGCCCGATGGCCGGCGTGCTGCCCTTCCCGAAGAACCTGCTGTTCCCGCTGGTGAAGTGCAAGGAGATCGGCCGGATCGAGAAGAGCGCGCGCATCGTTCATCACAAGGGCCTGGTGCGCAATGACGGCCGGTTTGCACCTGTGCCGATCGACCCGGAGACCACGGTTGCTGTGCTGCAATACACCGGCGGCACCACCGGGCTGCCCAAGGGCGCGATGCTGACCCATGCCAATCTGCTGGCCAATGCCCGCCAGTTGGAGGCGTGGTTCCCGGCCGGCCGGCCGGGGGAGGAGCGCACCATGGTGGTGCTGCCCCTGTTCCATGTCTTCGCCATGACCGTGTGCATGAACTACTCGATCCTGGCCGGTGCCTGCATGATCATGCTGCCGCGCTTCGATCTGGATCAGGTGCTCGACACGCTGGCCAAGAAGAAGCCCAGCCTGTTCCCCGGCGTGCCGACCATGTACACCGCCATCGCCAATCATCCGAAGATCCGCGAGGTCGACCTGTCGTCGATCAATTACTGCCTGTCGGGTGGGGCACCCCTGCCGCTGGAAGTGAAGCACATCTTCGAGAAACTGACCGGCTGCACGCTGGTGGAGGGGTACGGCCTGACCGAAACCTCGCCGGTGACCCACTGCAATCCATTCACCGGGGTCAGCAAGGAAGGCTCGATCGGCCTGCCGATGCCGGGCACGACCATCGAGATCGTCGATCTGGAAGACGGCCAGACGCTGATGCCGCAGGGCGAGCGGGGCGAGATCTGCATCCGTGGCCCGCAGGTGATGGCCGGATACTGGAACAAGCCGGAAGAAACCGCCAAGACCATGAGCGGCGGCCGGCTGCACACCGGTGATGTCGGTTATCTGGATGAAGACGGCTATGCCTTCATCGTCGACCGGATCAAGGATCTGATCATCGCCGGTGGCTATAACGTCTATCCGCGGATGGTGGAAGAGGCGATCTATCTGCACGATTCGGTCGAGGAATGCACCGTCATCGGCATCCCCGACGAATATCGCGGCCAGACCGTGAAGGCCTTCGTGAAACTCCGCGCCGGGGCGATCCTGACCGCCGCGGAGCTGACCGCCTTCCTGAAGGAACGGTTGTCGCCGATCGAGATGCCCAAGCAGATCGAGTTCCGCGACGCCCTGCCCAAGACCCTGATCGGCAAGCTGTCGAAGAAGGAATTGGTTCAGGAGGAGACCGAGAAATACAAGGCCCGCCGGGAAGCGGGCAAGTGATGTCGACAGGGCCGGCGGTGTCGCGCCGGCTCACTTGACGTTTACGTAAACGTCAAGTATATCTCATGCCGGTGGGAGGCATGCAGGCGGCATGGCAGGGCCTGAATATCGGTCCGGGGCAGCCGGCCGCCTGACCAGGCGAGGGAGCGCGATGCCCGAGACGTTCACCATCACGCAGTTGTCCGAGGAATTCTCGATCACGCCGCGTGCGATCCGCTTCTATGAAGATCAACATCTGCTGACGCCTGCCCGCGAGGGGATGAACCGGGTCTACAGCTATCGCGATCGCGGCCGCTTGAAGCTTATCCTGCGCGGCAAGCGGCTGGGCTTCAGCCTGGCCGAGATCAAGGAATTCCTCGACCTCTACGATGCCGACCACACCCAGGTGGAGCAGTTGCGCCAGTTAAGGCTGGCGGTGGCGAGCCGGGTGGCACAACTGGAAAGCCAGCTGTCGGATCTGATGGTGACGCTTGATGAGTTGCGCGACATCGAGGCGCAGGTGTTGAGCGCCTTGGCGACCAAGGGGGTTGAGGCCACGGGCTGACCCCCGGCCGGTCTGCGAGGACCGGCCATCGACGACCACACAGACCGCCGGCTTCACGGGATCGGGGCTGGCGGCACAACATGATCGGCCGCGGGGCGCAACCGCGGCCGGATCCCGCGAGCGGAATAATCGCATGGCGCCGGTGCCGTGCAGGGCAGTACCGCCACGCGCGCGGACAGCCAGGGTCCGGCGCCCAGGGAAGAGACCAAGTCAGGAGCCGAGGGCCCCCATGAAGAGCGTCGTGATCGCGGGTTATGCCCGTTCCCCCTTCCACTTTGCCCGCAAGGGTGCGCTGGCCAAGGTCCGCCCCGATGATCTGGCGGCACAGGTGGTGAAGGCGCTGGTCGAGCGGACCGGTATAGACCCTGAGACGATCGAGGATCTGATCCTGGGCTGCGCGTTCCCTGAAGGTGAGCAGGGGTTCAATGCCGGCCGTCTGGTGGCGCTGCTGGCCGGCCTGCCGCAGTCCGTGGCCGGCACCACCGTCAACCGCTTCTGCGGATCGTCGATGCAGTCGGTGCATATGGCGGCCGGCGCCATCCAGCTTGGTGCGGGCGACGCCTTCATCGCCGCCGGCGTGGAATCGATGACCCGGGTGCCGATGATGGGCTTCAACCCGGCGCCGAACCCGCTGCTGGCCGATAGCGGCGCCTATGTCCCCATGGGCATCACGGCTGAAAACGTCGCCGAGAAGTGGCAGATCGGCCGTGCCGCTCAGGAGGAATTCGCCGTCGCCTCGCATCAGAAGGCCGCGGCCGCACGCGCGGCCGGCCGGCTGGCCGACGAGATCGTGGCGATCGCCCAGAAGAAGGGCCCGGTGATCGACAGCGACGGCTGCATCCGCCCCGATGCCACGGCCGAGGGGCTGGCCGGGCTCGATCCGGCCTTCAAGAAGGATGGCGTGGTCACCGCCGGCACCTCGTCGCCGCTGACCGACGGTGCCGCCGCCTGCCTGGTGTGCACCGAGGAATATGCGGCGAAGCATAATCTGACCCCGCTTGCCCGCATCCGCTCGGTGGCTGTCGCTGGTTGCGCGCCTGAGATCATGGGCATCGGCCCGGTGGCCGCCAGCCGCAAGGCGCTGGATCGCGCCGGCATCAAATCCGCCGATCTGGATGTGATCGAGCTGAACGAGGCCTTCGCCTCGCAGGCGCTGGCCTGCATCAAGGATCTGTCGCTCGACCCGTCGCGGGTCAATCTGGATGGCGGCGCCATCGCGCTCGGCCATCCGCTGGGCGCCACGGGGGCCCGCATCACCGGCAAGGCGGCGGCGCTGCTGAAGCGCGAGGGCGGCCGGTTCGCGCTGGCCACCCAGTGCATCGGCGGTGGCCAGGGCATCGCCACGGTCCTCGAAGCGCTGTGATGCGCCGAAACGGGGTTCCCAACGCGCCCATGGCTGCCAACGCGCCCATGGCTGGCAACGCGACCGGAGATGCTTTGAGATGACCGAAATCAACAAGGTGGCCGTGATCGGCGCCGGCGTCATGGGCGCCGGCATCGCGGCCCATATCGCCAATGCCGGCGTGCCGGTGGTGCTGCTCGATATCGTGCCCAAGGATGCCACGAACCGCAATGCGCTGGCCGAGGGCGCGGTTCAGAAGATGCTGAAGACCAAACCCAAAAGCTTCATGCATCCCAGCCGCGCCCGATTGGTGACCACCGGCAATCTGGACGACAATCTCGACCTGCTGGCCGATGCCGACTGGATCGTCGAGGCGGTGATCGAGAATGTCGAGATCAAGCGCCGGCTGTATTCCACCCTCGATGGCGTGCGCAAGGCCGGCTCGATCGTGTCGTCGAACACCTCGACCATTCCGCTGGGCCATCTGGTCGAAGGGCAGTCGGCGGCGTTCAAGGCCGACTTCCTGATCACCCATTTCTTCAACCCGCCCCGCTATATGCGGCTGCTGGAACTGGTCGCCGGCCCGGAAACCCGTGCCGACGCGGTCGAGACCATGCGCCGCTTCGGCGATCACCGGCTGGGCAAGGGCGTGGTGGACTGCAAGGACACGCCCGGCTTCATCGCCAATCGGATCGGCACCTTCTGGATGCAGGGCGCCGTGGTAGAGGCGATGGATCGTGGCCTGGATATCGAGGCGGTCGACGCGCTGCTGTCAAAGCCGGTCGGCATCCCCAAGACCGGCGTCTTCGGGCTGATCGATCTGGTCGGGCTGGACCTGATGCCGCATGTCGCCGCCAGCATGAAGGCGACATTGCCCGCGGATGATGCCTATCACGCCATCTATCGTGACAGCGACTTGTTCAAGAAGATGATCGCCGAGGGCTATACCGGCCGCAAGGGCAAGGGCGGTTTCTATCGCCGGCGCAAGGAAGGCGGCCGCTCGATCACCGAGGCCATCGACCTTGCCACCGGCGAATACCGGGCGAAGCGCAAGCCCGATCTCGCCAGCATCAAGGCGGGCGCGAAGGATCTGCGGGCGCTCGTGTCGCATGAGGACGAAGGCGGCAGCTATGCCTGGGCGGTGATCTCGCAGGCGCTGGTCTATACGGCTGATCTGGTCGGCACCATCGCCGACGAGGTGCCGGCGATCGACGAGGCGATGCGCCTTGGTTATGCCTGGAAATACGGGCCGTTCGAGTTGATCGACCGGCTGGGCGCCGGCTGGTTCGCCGACCGTCTGAAGGCCGAGGGCCGGCGGGTGCCGGCGATCGTCGAGGCGGTGGCCGGCAACGGCACGGGTAGCTTCTATCGGGTCAATGACGGCGTGGTGGAATACGCCAGCCTTGCCGGCGGCTATGCGCCGGTGCCGATCCCGGAAGGGGTGCTGCGGCTGTCGGATGTGAAGCGGCGCGGCAAGCGCGTCGATGGCAACGGCTCGGCCAGCCTGTGGGATATCGGCGACGGCGTGCTGTGCCTGGAATTCCACACCAAGATGAATTCGATCGACCCCGGCGTGCTCGAAATCGTCGCGAAGTCGACCGAGATCGTGCGCGGTGGTTACAAGGCGCTGGTCATCTATAACGAGGCGGATAATTTCTCGGTCGGCGCCAATGTCGGTCTGGCCTTGTTCGCGTCGAACATCGCCGCCTGGGACATGATCGACGGCATGATCCGCATGGGGCAGGAAACCTATAAGGCGCTGAAATACACGCCCTTCCCGGTGGTCGGCGCGCCGGTCGGCATGGCGCTGGGGGGTGGCTGCGAAATCCTGCTGCATTGCGATGCGGTTCAGGCCCATGCCGAAACCTATATGGGGCTGGTCGAGGTCGGTGTCGGCGTGGTGCCCGGCTGGGGTGGCTGCAAGGAGCTTCTGGTCCGCTGGATGAACAACAAGCGTCGTCCGGGTGGCCCGATGCCGGCCGTGGCCCAGGTGTTCGAGATGGTCTCCACCGCCAAGGTCTCGGAAAGTGCCGAGGAAGCCCGCGATCTGCTGCTGCTGCGTGATGGTGACCGGATCACGATGAACCGCGACCGGGTGCTGGCGGATGCCAAGGCCCGGGCGCTGGACATGGTGGCGGGTTACGAAAAGCCGCTGCCGGCCGAAATCTCGCTGCCGGGACTGACGGCACGGGTGGCGCTGAACATGGCGGTGGAAGGCTTCCACATGCAGGGCAAGGCGACGCCGCATGACGTGGTGGTATCGGGCGCACTGGCCCGGGTGTTGTCGGGCGGCGATACCGATATCACCGAGACCTTGCGCGAGGACGACATCACCCGGCTGGAACGCGAGGCCTTTGTCTCGCTTCTGAAGACGCCGGCGACGCTGGCCCGGATCGAGCACATGCTCGAGACCGGCAGGCCGCTGCGTAACTGAGCCGGCAGGGGAGGAGACCAGACCAATGGCCGCAACCTATAAGGCACCGCTGCGCGATATCCGCTTCGTGCTGCATGACGTGCTCGATGTCTCGCGCATCGCCGAACTTCCCGGCTATGAGGACGCGACACCCGACATCTTCGATGCCGTGCTCGAAGAAGCCGCGAAGATGTGCGAGAACGAGCTGTTCCCGATCAACCGTTCCGGCGACGAAGAGGGCTGCACCTTCGAGAACGGCGTGGTCCGCACGCCGGCAGGCTTCAAGGAGGCCTATAAGACCTTCATCGAGGCGGGCTGGACCTCGATTGCCGCCGATCCGAAATATGGCGGGCAGGGACTGCCCAAGACGCTGAATTTCGTGATCGAGGAGATGATCTGCTCGGCCAATCTGGCGTTCGGCATGTATCCCGGCCTGTCGGCCGGTGCCTATAACGCCATCGCCGCCCATGCGACCGACGAGTTGAAGCAGCGTTATCTGCCCAAGCTGGGCGATGGCAGCTGGTCGGGCACCATGTGCCTGACCGAGCCGCATTGCGGCACCGATCTGGGGCTGATCCGCACCAGGGCGGTGCCGGCCGATGACGGCACCTTCCGGGTGACCGGCACCAAGATCTTCATCTCGGCTGGTGAACATGACCTGACCGAGAACATCATCCATCTGGTGCTGGCCAAACTGCCCGGCGCACCTGAAGGCACGCGCGGCATCAGCCTGTTCCTGGTGCCGAAATTCATCCCCGACGACCAGAACGCGTCCGGTGCGCGCAACGGCGTTGCCTGCGGCTCGATCGAGCACAAGATGGGCATCAAGGCATCGGCGACCTGCGTGCTGAATTTCGACGACGCGGTGGGCTGGATGGTCGGCGAGCCGCATCGCGGGCTTCAGGCCATGTTCACGATGATGAACGTGGCACGGCTGGCGGTGGGCATGCAGGGCCTGGGGATCGGCGAGGCGGCCTATCAGGGGGCGGTGGATTATGCCCGCGACCGCACCTCCGGCCGCGCGTTGACCGGCGCCAAATATCCTGATCAGTCGGCCGATCCGATCATCGTGCATCCGGATGTGCGGCGCAATCTGCTGACCATGCGGGCGCTGAACGAGGGCGCGCGGGCGCTGTCATACTGGATCGGCACCGAGATCGACATCGCCCATCACCATCCAGATCCGGCGACGCGGCAGGCGGCGGATGATCTGGTGCAGTTGATGACCCCGATCATCAAGGCCTTCCTGACCGATATCGGTTTCGACAACGCCAATCGCGGCGTGCAGATCTATGGCGGCCACGGCTATATCCGCGAGCACGGCATGGAGCAATATGTCCGCGACGCGCGTATCACCCAGCTCTATGAAGGCACCAATGGCATTCAGGCGCTGGATCTGGTGGGGCGGAAGCTGCCGACCGGCATGGGCCGGCTGCTGCGGCGGTTCTTCCATCCGGTCGACGCCTATATCGCCGGGAAGAAGGGCGATGCGGCGCTGAAGGACTTCACCGGCCCGCTGGCCAAGGCGTTCCAGCGGTTGCAACAGGCGACCGCCGGCCTGGCCCAGAAGGCGATGGCCAACCCCGACGAGGCGGGGGCCGCGGCGACGCCTTATCTGCGCATGTTCGCGCTGGTGGCGCTGGCCTATATGTGGACCCGGATGGCCGAGGTCGCCACCGCCAAGATCGCTGTGGGCGAGGATGTCGCCTTCCACACGGCCAAGCTGAAGACCGGCCGCTATTTCATGGAACAGGTGCTGCCTGAACACCTGTCGGCCTTCGCGGTCGCCATGGCGGGTGCCAGGACCGTGATGGCGCTCGACGACGACGAGTTCTGATCGCAGGCGCCTACCAACGACCCGGCCGGCGCGCCGGACCGACGCACGACAACACCCCGCCGGGCAGCCGGCGGGGTGTTTTGTGATCTTTTACCCGTTTTCGGGACAATGTGAAGATTACCACCACTGCGTCTGAAGCATGGGTGGGACGATTGACCCAGGGGAATCGGGTGAAAATTTTAAGCTGCGATGATGCTTGCGAGGAAGTCGTCGTCCCAAGCGGCGACCTTGCGTCGGAG